>CAZZHL010000050.1:0-10788 GCA_964653945.1 uncultured Pirellulales bacterium | reverse complement strand
CGATTCCACTGAGCCGCTGCAGGAAATTGAGCATAACGCGTTCGGCGCTGAGCATCGAACGTAGAGGGCCTTCAATAGTAGCAAGCCTGCAACTAACATGAGCATGCTGGCCATCATCTACGTAAACCCTTAGTTTGAGTTGCTTATCATAGTGTTTGAGAATTTCTTTGACGACATCCATCCCACAAACGATTATCTCCTCACGCGATATGATATTTGCTTTGTCAATAGTATCGCTCTTGAAGAGAAGCTTGCTGGTCAAATCACCTTGTCCGAGGTCTTCTTCGATTGCCATTTTTATAATAGGCAGGGCTTGTGTTATATTCAGTTTTTGTATTTTCGTTTTTTTTCCCATTTTGATAATTCCAGTCCACCGTAGATTAGAAAACTAAAAGCGATTCAATCAAGGTTTCTTTTTTCCAACGCGTTTTTGTTTTTTTGAGGCCAAAAAGTCCCTTTTCTTCTTTCGAGAGCTTACGAGGACAAGTTCCGGCAGTTCTTTTAATTCGCGTAACTGGTCTCTCAAAAAAGCTGCCCGTTCGAAATCAAGCTCCTGTGCTGCCTCAAGCATTTCCTGCTCTATCTGAGAAGCTAACTGTACCTTATCATATTCGGATTCGCCGAAGCGAATCGCCTTTTGGGCGGTTTTCCTTGCTTTTATCTGTTCAGTTAAGCTCCTGCGAATCTCCTTTTTTATCGTTTCAGGCGTAATATTATGCTCTTTGTTGTATTTTAACTGAATTTTACGCCGTCTGTTCGTTTCGTCAATAGCTTTTTGCATCGATTTGGTCACGGTATCGGCATATAAAAAGACGGTGGCATTGATGTTTCTTGCGGTTCTTCCGATGGTTTGTATCAACGAAATATGGCTTCGCAGGAACCCTTCCTTGTCAGCATCGAGAATAGCGACTGCTGAGACTTCCGGCAAATCCAGGCCCTCGCGCAATAGGTTCACACCAACCAGCACATCAAATTGGCCATTACGTAAATCACGCAGTATCTCAATTCTTTCAAAGGTATCGATTTCGCTGTGCAGATAACGACAGCGAAAACCTTTCTTAATGATAAAACCGGAGAGGTCTTCGGCCATTCTTTTAGTCAGTGTAGTAACTAACACTCGCTCTTTTATTTTAACACGCTTTTCAATCTCGCCCAGTAGATGCTGCACTTGATTGCCGGCCGGGTGAACGAAGATTTCAGGGTCCAAAAGTCCTGTGGGTCTTATGATTTGCTCGACGACTTCATTATCGCATTTTTCCATTTCGAACGGACCGGGTGTAGCGGAGACGAAAACGACTTTGGACCAATTTTCCTGAAACTCCTCGAATTGCAAGGGTCTGTTATCCAGTGCGCTGGGTAACCTGAAGCCATGCTCGACAAGAACTTCTTTTCTGCTTCTGTCACCGGCCCACATTGCCCGCAGTTGCGGGATGGTGGCATGGGATTCGTCAATGAATAAAAGAAAATCCTTCGGGAAATAGTCAATCAGTGTATAAGGTCTGCTCCCTGATGGAAGACCTGAGAGGTATCTGGCGTAATTTTCAATGCCGCTGCAATAGCCGACCTCCTGAATCATTTCAATATCGTACCTGGTTCTTGCCTCGAGGCGCTGGGCTTCGAGTAGTTTACCCTGGCTTCGCAATTCCGCCAGCCGTTCTTTTAACTCTTCCTTTATGCTCTCTACGGCTGAGCCGACCCTTTCAGCAGGCATAACATAGTGCTCAGCCGGGTATATGAAAACCTGTTCTTCATTAGCCAGGATTTCACCTGATACGGGATTTATATAGCTTATCTTTTCAATCTTTTCACCGAAGAATTCAATGCGAATGGCAAAAGATTCGTAGGAAGGATGCAGCTCGACCACATCACCGCGAACTCTGAACGTTCCTCGCTGAAAATCGATATCGTTTCTCGTATACTGAATATCAGCCAGTCTCCCTAAGAGGACATTTCTATCAACACTATCGCCTGTCCGGATACCCACAACGCTGGCTTTGTAATCTTCAGGTGAGCCGAGGCCGAAGATGCACGAGACTGAGGCGACGATTATACAATCTTTCCTTGATGAAAGACTGGTTGTAGTGGAAAGCCGGAGGCGGTCAAGGTCGGCATTTTTGGAGGCGTCCTTTTCGATATATATATCTCGCTGCGGGATGTAGGCCTCGGGCTGATAGTAGTCGTAATAGCTGACGAAATACTCGACGGCATTTTCAGGAAATAGCTCATTAAATTCCTCGTAGAGCTGAGCTGCTAAGGTCTTATTATGTGATATTACGAGAACAGGCCGGTCCTGCTGAGCTATTACGTTGGCCATCGTGAAGGTCTTGCCGCTGCCGGTAACGCCCATGAGCGTCTGGAACTTTTTGTCGCAGTGCAGACCTTCTACCAGCCGCTCTATCGCCTCCGGCTGGTCACCAGCAGGATTAAACTCCTTGTTTATTTTAAATATTGCCATGTTTTTGCCACAATGAACACAGAGATGATTATTTTAGCAGTAAATTGGACAGATTTCACGGGAAAATTGAGATGTAGGAATAAGCGTAAGAGCCACGAGCGGAGTTTAGCATCTTTTTCGCAAAAGCATTGCGCCGAGGCCAAGAAGCAAAATTGTTGTGGGTTCAGGCGTAAGCAGATACGCATGGTCGTATCCATCTGGGTTAGTTCCCCTGCCTACAACCCAGCCATTGTTGTTTATGCAGAAAGCTTCCTTTAATGCCCAGCCAGACGAAGGATCTATAAGTGTGTTTAAGTCTATATTATTACCCTGACCTGTTGGATCAAAAAGACAAGCACGTAGCCGATAAAAACTGTCATAAGCATAGCCTACAATCTGGCCGCTGTCGTTGATGGAATAAGCGTGACCGTAAATGCCGCCGAATGCTCCGAGGTCTATATTATTACCCTGCCCCGTTGGGTCAAAAAGATAGGCATACCCAGTAGACATTCCTACAATCTGGCCATAGTTGTTGATGGAAACCGCAATACTTAGACCGGTGCCGCCTTTTTTGGGGTCTATATTGGTTTCACCGCCTGTGAGGTCAAAAGTACAGGCGTGCGCATTGGCTATGCCTACAATCTGGCCGCTGTCATTGATAGAGCAAGCCCAACCATCACCAAGGTCTATATTATTACCCTGCCCTGTTGGGTCAAAAAGACAGGCATTCCCGTAAGACGTGCCTACAATCTGGCCATTGTTGTTGATGGAAAACGCACCGCTATTACCGCCTCCGAGGTTTATGTTAGCCCCACCTCCTGTCGGGTCAAAAATACAGGCGTACCTATAGCCGGAACTGTCTTCAGCCCAACCAACAATCTGACCGTTGTTATTGATAGAATTGGCCCAACTATTGTTACCGCCAAGAGTTCCGAGGTCTATGTTAGCCCCGCCGCCTGTAGGGTCAAAAAGACAGGCACGGTTATTGTCGTGGTCCACGCCAACAATCTGGCCACTGTCGTTTATGGAATTGGCGCCGAGGGTTCCGAGATCAATAACGTTATAGTATGCAGAAGTAGGACTGTTGAGGATAAAACCAATTGCCATCACCACAAAAAGAAATGTCTTTACGCTTTTCATAACTCCTCCTTTACTATTTATGCAAACACACAATTAGGGTATGAAAGATGTGTTGAACCCTTCATAGAACATCTCTCGCCAATCTCCTGTATTGCTAATTTATATCGGACTTTCCTGAAAAAGTCAAGAAAAAAACCGAAATTTGAGAAAAATTTTTATTTTTTTTATATGGGTTAGTTAGGAGCCACAACATTTTGAGGTGATAGCTTCCGGATAGGTGATTGCAGCCAGTAGAGCAGGGCCGTATTTTTGCCAGAGGGCCTTCTGGCTGAGTGATGAGTCAGTTTGGGTCATTTCGAGTGTTATGGTGGGGATTCCGAGGGTAAGGCCTGCATAAGAGCCGAGTGAGCCGGGCTTGGCTCCGATTTTTTCCACCGGCAAATCACAATGCTGCGCTATTTTATTAGCCAGATAATAAGCGGGCCCATCATAATCGATGCAGCCCAACGGCTGATGAATGCTGACGATTCGGTCAGGAGAATATTGGCGGATTAACTGCTCAATAGCGCATGCCTCCGGCTCGGAAAGGGCATAGTGGCCGGACTCCTCATTGTTAATGCGGTTATCTGTTTTAAAATTGCGGTTTAAATTCACACCATTAGCATTGTTGCGTGTGTTGTAGGCCATACCATCAGGATTGGCCACGGGCAGGAGCACAACCTTTCTGCCCGTAAGCAGTTGCGGGTTATACTGGAGATATTTTGCCAGTTGTCGAACGAGCGGTGTTCCAGCGGGCTCGTTTCCATGAATTGTTGCCAGGATTAAGGTTACATCCTGGCCGCGGCCAATAACGGTGCAAAGAATCGGCCGTTTAAGGACAGATTGGCCGACAATGCGATATTCGGGCAGGATTAAGGCTGGTTCTGGCAGTGGTGGCGGCTTTGGTGAAACGATTTTCGGGTAGCTAATCTGCTCAGCACAGCCGGCAAAGACCAAAACAGTAAGCACATAACAAGACAGTAAAATAATGGAGTATTTGTTGTTCATCTTAATTAAATTATCGACAAAATCCATTTCTTTGCTGCAAAGATTCGATACGGCAAGCGTTATAAACGCTCAGTCCTATGGACTCCTAACGGAGGACGATAGTTAAGGGCAAAAGGATATTGTTGACTTTTCGGCAACAATGCGTGAAAATGACTATTTCCGTGTACCACGGCCATCCTGGCCGTGGTATCACGGGCTGGAAGCCCGTGATACGATCTGAAATTGCTAATGTAAGGAGAGACAAATGTTTAATGGTATTTTTCACATTCCCCAACCAAAAAATGAACCTTGTTTTCAGTATAAGCCGGGTAGTCCGGAACGTGCAGAGCTAAAGGCCAAGCTGAAAGAGATGCTGAATGAGCAGGCAGAAGTGCCGATGATAATCGGCGGCGAGGAGGTGCGTAACGGTAAGCTTGCAGACATACGCTGTCCTCATAACCTCCAGCACTCGCTGGGCAAGTATCACCAGGCAGATGCTGAGTACACAATCAAAGCTGTCGACGCCGCAGAAAAGGCCAAAAAAGACTGGGGGCAGATGCCCTGGGAATCCCGGGCGGTAGTACTACTTAAAGCAGCGGAATTACTGTCAGGTAAATACCGCCAGACTCTCAACGCAGCTACGATGCTCAATATGAGTAAAACTCCAAATCAGGCAGAAATCGACTCTGCATGTGAGTTGATAGATTTCTGGCGTTTCAATCCTCATTTTATGGAGGAGGTTTACGGTGACCAGCCGATGTCCTCGCCCGGTGTGCTGAATTATATGGAGCACCGTCCGTTGGATGGATATGTTCTGGCTATAACACCGTTCAACTTTACTTCAATCGCAGGCAATCTCCCGACTGCGCCAGCTTTGATGGGTAATACTGTAGTATGGAAGCCGGCATCTGCGTCAGTATTGCCTGCTTACTTTATCATGAAAATATTGGAAGAAGCAGGTATGCCGCCGGGAGTTATCAATATGGTTCCAGGCCCAGGGCCCGTCGTGGGACCACCAGCGCTAAATGATGTCCGCCTTGGCGGAATACATTTTACCGGCAGCACTTATGTGTTTTCTACTATCTGGCTGGCGGTAGGAAAAGATATTCGTAAATATGTATCGTATCCGCGGATAGTTGGTGAAACCGGTGGAAAAAACTTTATATTTGTTCATGCCAGTTGCGATATCGAGGCGACTGTAACAGCGGCGGTGCGGGGTGCTTTCGAGTATCAGGGCCAGAAATGCTCAGCGGCATCGCGAATGTATGTGCCCGATTCGATTTGGCCGACGATTAAAGAGCGGATGCTGGACGAAATTCGCGATATCAAGATGGGTGACATTACTGATTTCGGGATGTTTATAGGTGCTGTTATCGACGAAAAGGCATTTAAGACCATCAATGAATATATTGAATACGCCAAGAGTTCACCAGATATGGAAATTATAATCGGCGGTGGAAGTGATGACTCGAAAGGGTATTTCATAGAGCCAACTGTTGTTGTAAGTAAAGAGCCAAAGTCAAAGTTAATGGTGGAAGAAATCTTCGGGCCGGTGCTCACTATATATGTTTACCCCGAAAGTGAATATGACGAGACATTAGAGGTATGCGACCAAAGCTCGCCTTACGGTCTGACTGGGTCTATCTTTGCTTTAGACCGAGGGGCGGTAGTTAAGGCGATGAATACGTTGCGTCACGCAGCAGGTAATTTCTATGTTAATGACAAGCCCACTGGGGCAGTAGTGTCTCAGCAGCCCTTCGGTGGCACGCGGGCATCGGGAACAAATGATAAAGCTGGCAGCTGGCTTAACCTTGAACGATGGGTCTCGCCTCGTGCAATCAAAGAAACATTCCTGCCGCCGAGGAACTTCCGCTACCCGTATATGGAAGAAGAATGATTTTGTAATTACACGGCTCGTGTTGGCTCTGGAGATTTGGATATGGAACAGAATATCGATTTCGAGATAGTTGTGATAGGGAGCGGAATTGTAGGCCTGGCTTCGGCTTACAAGATTTCATTGAGCCATCCTGATATTCGCATTGCAGTGCTGGAGAAA
This sequence comes from uncultured Pirellulales bacterium, assembly GCA_964653945.1. GTDB lineage: Bacteria > Planctomycetota > Phycisphaerae > Sedimentisphaerales > Anaerobacaceae > CAZBWE01. The sequence continues at coordinate 4,192 of CAZZHL010000050.1, read as the reverse complement.
GAAGAAAGAATTGCTGCTCACCAGACCGGCCATAATTCCGGCGTTATTCATTCCGGGCTTTACTACACGCCCGGCTCAGCTAAAGCAAAGACCTGCACTAAAGGCCGTAAGGAATTGGTGGCTTTTGCCAAAAAACACAAAATACCATGCGAGATTTGTGGCAAAATTATTGTCGCAACGCAAAAAAAGGAGCTGGTGCATCTTGAGCGGGTTTTCCACAACGGTCAGGAGAATGAAATAGAAGGGCTCGAAAAAATTGGGCCTGAGCAAATTAAGGAAATTGAGCCGTTTTGTCATGGCATCGCAGGATTACGGGTGCCATGCACAGGGATTATCGATTTCACTAAGGTTGCGAATAAATTAGCTGAATTGATAGAAAAAAAGTCGGATGGCAATAAAGTTTTGACCTCGCATAAGGTGCTGAGGTTTGACAAGCACGATTTTTTTACGGATGTTGTAACGAATAAAGGGAATTTCGCCACCAAGTTTATTATCAATTGTGCCGGGCTTCAAAGCGATAGAGTTGCCAAAGCCGATGGCGTCGAGCCGGGGATGAGGATTGTTCCTTTCCGCGGAGATTATTATGAGCTGACGGAAAAGGCGGAGGAGAAGGTCAAAGCGCTTATTTATCCCGTCCCGGACCCGACTTTTCCATTCTTAGGCGTTCATTTCACACGAAAGATTGACGGCTCGGTCGAATGCGGGCCAAACGCAGTCTTTTCATTCAAGAGAGAAGGTTACGGCAAAACCGATTTTAGCTTCAAAGATTCCTGGGATTCATTATCTTACATGGGGACACAGAAAATGTTTTTCAAGAATTGGCGATACGGCCTGGGCGAATATGCAAGGGCTTTTTGCAGGAGGTGGTTTCTGAAGCAATTGCAACGACTTATTCCCTCACTTGAAGCTAATGACATACGGCCTGGAAATGCCGGCGTTCGTGCCCAGGCGGTTGGGCCAAAGGGAGAGCCGATTGATGATTTCAAGATAGAAAGACGAAAAAATTCCATTCATGTCTTAAATGCCCCCTCACCGGCTGCAACAGCGTCGCTTGCCATCGGTGAATACATAAACGAAATAGCCACGGAATACTTTAAACTCAAAGACTGAAACTTGTTTGGACTATCTTAGCTAATAAGTAATGAGGAGCTATCGGACAGCCAGTTTGTTCCCAGAAGTGGTTTCCCGATTGCACGGGAACAATATAGAGGTGGCCTGTCATCATATTATTCGCGTGGCGTTTGAGTCAGCGGCGGACAGAGAGTTCGATTACCTGGTGCCGGACGAAATCTGGCCGATTCGAGTAGGCCAGAGAGTTGAAGCTCCCTTCGGAAAAAAGAATAAGCTTCAAATTGGATTTTGTGTAGCAGTTGAAAGAGAGAGGCAAGGGGACAAAGGCACAGAGGCACAAAGACCAAAGAGGGCATTCAAACTCAAGACCATTGAAAAAGGGCTTGATAAAGAACCGTTGTTAGATGCCGAGCTTATGGAGCTGGCACGGTGGATTAGTGGTTACTATGTTTGCCCATTAGGTCAGGTCTTGGCTGCAATGGTACCGGGGGCGGTGAAAAAGGCAGCCGGTGTCAAAACGCAAAGATGCGTTTACCTTGCGAGTAGCACTTCCGACATCGAAGAAATCATCCGGCAATTAAAGGGCAAAAAGCAAAAGCAAATTGTAAAGCTTTTGCACAGCAGAGGGGCTTTCAACAAAGAAACAGCCTTAGAGTCACAGGAAGTTTTAGAAGCAGCCGGCTGCACAAATGAACCAGTAAAGAAATTAGCTGAGAAAAAGATTATTAGAATAACTGAAAAGACGGTGTTGAAATCTCTACCTGTCATCCCAAAAGGCATGGCAATCAAAACAGTGGAGCGAATAATCCTCAACGAAGACCAGCAAAAGGCACTTACTTTTTTTAAAGAAAGGATAGATACTGAGCAATTCGGCATAACGTTGTTGCATGGTGTTACCGATATCGGCAAGACAGAGCTTTATATAAGGGCTATTGAGGCAGTTTTACAAAAAGGCAGGGGGGCAATAGTGATGCTCCCGGAAATTGCCCTTACGACGCAGACCATACAGCGGTTCAGCACGAGATTTAAAAAAATCGCTGTAATGCATTCGAGGCTAACCGCTTCTCAACGAAATTCACAATGGCAGAAAATAAAGTCCGGCCAGGCAAATGTGGTTATAGGTGCTCGCTCGGCGATTTTTGCCCCGCTGCCGAGAGTTGGGCTTATCGTTGTCGATGAGGAGCATGAGCCGAGCTATAAGCAGGATACTGCACCTCGCTATCACGGCAGAGATGTTGCCATAAAGCGAGCACAATTAGCGAGTGCTCATTGCATTTTAGGTAGTGCCACCCCATCATTGGAGACGCTATTAAACTGTAAGAGCAAAAAATATTATAGCTTTGTGCGTTTACCTAAAAGAGTGATGGACCTGCCTATGCCCGAAATGAAACTGGTCGATTTGCGGCAGGGATATACGCACACTCGTCAGGGCGACCCAGCTTCGCCAAAGGCTTCGCTGGCGGCGAGAGCTTGCCGTAGCCCGAAGGGAATTAATTTAATAAGTGAACCGCTGGCTGAGCGTTTGGGGGAAGTTCTGGCAAAAAAGGAGCAGGCCATTTTACTTTTAAACAGGCGTGGCTACAGCAATTTTGTGTTCTGCCCATCCTGCAAACATACCCTTCACTGCCGCAACTGCGATATAACACTGACCTTCCACAAATCTGATGGCTTTGGCGGCGACCAAATGCGGACGATTACCGGAAAGCATTTAAGGCACGGTTTCGCTGTATGTCACTATTGTCTGTCTCAGACACTCGTGCCTGAAAAATGCCCGGTTTGCGGCAAGGCAATGGCGATGATTGGGCTTGGCTCGCAACGGCTGGAGGAAGAACTGGCCAGAAAGTTCCCGGAAGCGCGAACATCACGGGTTGACAGTGATTCTATGCGGGGAAGAGACTATTACCGGGTTCTGAAAGATTTTAGTGATGGGCGAATTAATATATTGGCAGGGACCCAGATGTTAGCCAAGGGATTGCATTTTCCGAATGTAACACTGGTGGGTATTATCAGCGCCGACACTTCACTTTATCTGCCGGATTTTCGTGCAAACGAAAGGACATTTCAGCTGATTTCCCAGGTGGCCGGCCGAGCAGGACGCTCCGCCAAAAAAGGTACTGTATTTGTTCAAACATTTCTGCCGGACCAGCCGGCCATACAGTTTGCGCTGAGGGGAGACTTCGATAGCTTTGTCAAAGAGGAATTAAAACATCGCAAGGCCTGCAATTTGCCGCCATACTGGCGATTGGCAGCTATTGAAATGCGAGACATGAATTTCGATAAGCTTGAAGCTGCCTGTAAGAAAATGCGTGAGAAAATAGACCGGATTATCGAACGTGATGGTTTAGAGGTGGTGGTTCGGGGGCCGATGCCGGCGGTAATAAGCCGAATCCAGCGTTTTCACAGGATGCAAATAACAATCCAGGCCCAGCAGGCAGAGACCATACAGCAGTTGTTTACGAGCTTGCGGGCGACAGGGCCTGTTCGGCCGGCAGTCAAAGTTGCCATAGATATAGACCCCGTAAATTTATTGTAGGTTGCAGTTTATAAGCCGACGTGTTATAATTATGAATTAAAGTGCCTAAAGTTTGAAATGCCTAAAATGTCTAAAGTTATTGAATATTTTTCACTTTAGTTCACTTTAGACAATTTAGCTCACTTTAGTCACTTTGTTTTACCGGGGTGTAGCTCAGTTTAGATAGAGCGTCCCTTAGGGAAGGTCGTTGTTGACCCAAGTGGGATAAACGTCGATTGCTTGAAGAGATTAAACTTGTGTATTACGTTTATATACTTCAAAGCCTTAAAACAAAAAAACTCTATATTGGGCATACTGACGACTTAGCACGGAGATTTGAGGAGCATAATACAGGCCGGGGCGGGAGATATACTCGAGAGAATGGTCCGTGGACTTTGGTCTACAGCGAGTAGCATCCGGACCGGCCTTCTGCGGTAAAGCAGGAACGGTACCTTAAAAGCACCCGAGGGTCTCAGGAAAAGAAGGGATTAGCTGGTGTTTTAAAGTAGTTTGTAATTAAAGAACTATTATGGTATCTTTTTGGTTATCGTTGTTCGGGGAGTAGCTCAGTTTGGCTAGAGCGCTGCGTTCGGGACGCAGAGGTCGCAA
>CAZZHL010000049.1:0-10891 GCA_964653945.1 uncultured Pirellulales bacterium | reverse complement strand
GGTGTATATAATTATCAAGGTACAGAATAACAAAAGAAGTAAAAAGTCACAAGTAGAAAAACAAAATTACAGAGCAAAAATCAAAAATGAAATAGATATCCTTAGCCCGTTCGACTTGGTTCGACTTCGCTCACCACAGGTCGCTCAGGGCAGGCTTACTTTGTTCTTCGCAATGACGTTGAGATTGTCGTTCCGTAGCCCGGGTTCACTTCTATGCCTGCTGGAGGATGTCGAGAGCCTTCTTGGCGTCTTCAGCGGAGTCCAGGCCAATGAAGATAACAAACCTTGCGCCGCTAACAGACGCCGAGAGTCCCCGGAGACTGATTCCGGCAGCGGCGAGCTTTTCTGTTATTTCGGCAGTGACGCCGGGCCTGTTTTCTCCCTCGATACGCACCGAGCGGACGCTGTTGCTAACATTGAATCCTAATTGCGCAGCCGCGTCGACCTCCCTGTCCCCACGCAGCGGGGTAACAAACACGACGCCCAAACCGGGTTTTTCCGGGGTCCGCCTTGCAAGGATGAAGTCAAGGTCAGCGCCGGCCTCGCGCAGGCCGGCAAGCAGCCGTGCTAAGCCGCCGACCTTGTCCTTGATGCTTGCGGCCCACACTTCAACAGCTTCTACAATTAAGTCCATAATAGTGTTCTCCTTCATTTCCCAGTTAAAGAGACTTTTTGCATTTTTCAATATCTTTATATTGCCAAAATTTTCTTTGAATTGCAAGCATCTGAAATATTTTTTGAGATTTTGCCTCCGAGACGGGTTTCGCAGGAATGACGCTTGCCAAAGAGGATAATATCCATTACTTTATTACAGATGGTAAAGACACAAAACATAAAGGTCAAGACAAAGGGCAACTGCGATGTCGTTAATATCACAGAACAGACAATCGAGGCTGTTGCACAATCAAAAATAAAAGCCGGAACCGTCACACTTTTCAATGTCGGCTCAACAGCGGGGATTACAACGACCGAATATGAGCCTGGATTAGTCAATTACGATATAAAAGCGGCGTTTGAAAAAGTCGCTCCGCAAAATGCGAGATATGAGCACGAAGAAACCTGGCACGATGATAACGGCCATGCCCATGTTCGGGCTACTCTTTTAGGACCGTCGCTGAGCGTGCCAATAGTTGAGGGTCAACTTACGCTCGGAATCTGGCAGCAAATAATCTTAGTGGATTTCGATACCCGGGCGAGAACAAGAACAGTTGTCTGCCAGATAGTCGGAGAGTGAAAATCATAAATCGATTAAGCTTGACGGGAACGGCGAGAGAGCGTAGTATTCGGGGTGTATGGGTATTAACAAGCGAAAAATCATTTGCCTGATAATAGCGCTGCTTATTGTTTGTTCTGTGTGGGGCTGTAAAAAATACAAATTGAGAGGGAAAGGTAGAAAACAGCTTGCAGCGACTGTAGATTTGGGCCAGACGATTGGGTCAGTGGCTGATGTGGCCTTTACTGAATTAATCCCGGTTGGGGGATACGGGCTGGTGAGCGGACTAAATGGTACAGGTTCATCAGAGTGTCCGCCACAGATAAGAGCATATCTTAGACGATATATCCTGGCACAGATGGCTGGTCAGGAAATGAATATTGATGAATTTATTAACAGCCATGATACCGCGGTGGTGCGCGTGGACGGGATAATGCCAACAACAGGTTTGAAAAATCAGGCCTTCGATGTAAAAGTAACCGCCCTGCCGGGAACTCAAACAACTTCTCTGCGAGATGGCTGGCTGTATAGCACCGAACTGGTGATATCGATGAACTTCGCCATATCATCAAGAACTTTGGCCACGGCAAAAGGACCTGTTTTTATAGATACGACAGACGTCGTTAATACAAGTAGAAAAATCGGATATATACTTGCCGGTGGTATGGTCCTCAATGAATATAAAATAAGTGTGACACTTAGCAATGATAACTATGTAATGATAAGCCATATCCGCAACCGGCTAAATGAGCTTTATAGCGAGGCCGGGGCCACAGCAGTTTCGCCCAGACGAATTGAGCTGTCAGCGCCGGCGAAATATAAAACAGAAAAACAAAAATTCGTCTCGATAGTAAAGGCGACGTATCTTGGCCAGACACCGGAGATTACGGAAGAGAGAATAAAGACCTTTGTTCGAGAACTTGCTGTTTCAGGCGACAAGGAGGCAAGTGAAATTGCCCTTGAAGCTATAGGCAACCAAAGTGTCAGTAAACTGGCGACTTTGCTGAATTCATCCAATGAGGAGGTCCAGCTGAGAGCAGCTCGATGTATGCTCAATATGGGCAATGACCGTGGTTTGGAGGTTCTTGTAAAAACAGCAATGAATATTGGCTCTGCTTATCGGGTCGAGGCAATGGAGGCAATAGCCAAAGGCGCAAGGCGAAACGATGCAGTCGCCATTTTGCGACGGTTGCTGCTTGATGCAGATTTTAATATCGAGCTGGCTGCATACGGACAATTGCGGAGTTTGGAAGATGTTGCTATAACACGAGAGTTCATTGGGCGTAACTTTTATTTGGAACAAGTTCCACAAAGCGGATACAAAGGGATATACGTTTTCCGCAGTGGTCAGCCAAGGATTGTATTGTTTGGTGCGCCAATATACTGCCGTGACAGTTTTTTAATACGGTCCGGCGATGGCAATATAGTAATAACTTCCCGGCGAGGCGAAAAATATGTCTCGGTGATGCGCAAACATCCCACACGGCCTGTGGCAATAGGTCCCTTGAGGAGCTCTTTTAAGGTTGGCGATATTATTCGAGTACTTTGTGAAGAGTCCCCCAGAGAAGGTGAGGAAGGTCGTGGCGGCTTAGGTGTTTCATACGTCGAAGCAATCGCACTTTTGAAGCAGATGTGTGACAAAGACGTTGTGATAGCAGAGTTTCGGGCAGGCCCCCTGCCAAAATTCGACTAATAATCAAGAGAAAACATAACTTCGGCCGATAACAATAATGCGTATTGAGCTAAAAATGCGCAACTTGTGTAAAAACAATAGCCAAATATTGAAAGCAGGACGAAAAGATGAGACTTGAAAAAGTTATACTTGATGGCTTCAAAAGCTTTGCTGATAAAACAGAATTTAATTTCAATACGCCAATAACGGCTATTGTAGGGCCAAACGGCTGCGGAAAGAGCAATATCGTCGATGCGGTAAAATGGGTTCTCGGTGAGCAAAGCGTCAAGAGTCTTCGCAGCGACCAGATGGCCGATGTGATTTTCAGCGGCAGCAGCAGTAGAAAGCCGCTCGGGACGGCGGAGGTGAGTTTGTTTATCTCCAATTACAACGGAAACCCTTCGACTCCCTCGACGGTTCGACCGAACTCACCGCAGGCTACGCTCGGGACGGGTCCGCTCAGGGCAGGCGGCAGCACTTCGACGAAGCTCAGTACAGGCAAACAACTGGCAATCGATACCGACGAAGTACAAATAACGCGCAGGATTTATAGAAGCGGTGAGAGCGAATATCGGATAAACAATAAAATCTGCCGGCTGAAGGATATCCGGGAATTATTTATGGACACCGGCGTAGGTACGAGGGCCTATTCGATACTCGAACAGGGACAGATTGAACGGCTGGTAAGTGCGTCAAAGGCAGACAGAAGGTTTGTTTTTGAGGAGGCGGCGGGCATAAGCAAATATAAAGCGCACAAAAAAGAGGCGCTCCGTAAGCTGGAAAGAACAGAACAAAATCTGCTGCGGCTTGCAGATATTTTGGGCGAAGTGGCCAAGACACTGCGAAGTGTCAAACTTCAGGCAGGTAAAGCGAGAAATTACCTGCAATATACCCAAAGACTTAAAGAGCTGCAGGTTAGATATTGGCTGGCTGAATTCGATAAGATAATTACGCAGTTAAAAGAGAAGAAAGCGGGTATCGAGCAGGTAGAGCAGCAGCTTGAGCTTTTGACAACCGAGCTTACAAGAAATGAGACACTACAGAGCGAGCAGGGAGAGAGGATAATTGAGGCGGAGAACAAGCTAAACAGCGCAGGAAATAGACTTATTGCGGCTCAGAGTAAAATCGAGCAGCAACTTCAACGAATTGAGTTTCTGCGAGCGAGGATTACAGAACTGCAGCAAATGATGGCAAACACCGGCCAGAGGATTGGCAAACTGGCCGAGCAGGAAAAGCTCTTTAATGAGAATCTATCAGAATATGAAGATGAGCTGGAGAGCTGTGTAAAGACGCTCGGTGAGAAAAGCAGTGAAGCAGAGCAAGTCCAAAAAACTTTGCAACAAGTAAACGCGAAATGCGTTTCCCTGGGGGCGGAGTTGGAAGATGAGAAATCGGGCATAATCGATGTAGTCAGGAGAACCGCGCAACTTCATAACGAAATCCAGAGCATATCAGTTTATCGTGACAATTTATCGAGCCAAAAAGAGCGGCTTTCCAGGCGGGCAGAGACTGCAAAATCAGAGCTGGAAAAAGTCCTTACCGAAAAGGCACAACACAAAGCACGGCTGGAAGATATCGAAAAAGTGCTGGGAGAGCTACAGCAGGGTCTGGAAGATAAACGCAAAGAAACAGAAGCAAATGACAGCAAGCTTGAAGCAGACAATAAACAACTGGCGCAGAGCAAAGAGCTTCGCAGCGCTATGAACAGCGAGCTGGCAATATTGACGGATATGGAGAAAAGGTACGAGGGTCTTAATAATGCGGTTCAAAACATTCTGCGAGAACTCCACAGTCCACAGGATGCCTTACGGCAGACGCCTAACGGCGGAGCGGCTGGAAATGATAAGCCCGTCTGGCCGAGGTCTGGCCGACTGGATTATATCGAGGGCGTACTGGCGGATATTATTTCTGCCGATGTGGAATATGCAAATGCGGTGGAAGCGGCCCTTGAGGGCAAAACAGACGCTATCGTAATAAACAGCGCAGGTAAACTGCTGGCTGATAAGCAAACGGTAGAAAAGCTCGATGGCAGAGTAGATTTTATATGTCTTGATAAGATAAGGCCTTTTGTAGAAACAAAAGATTTTTCGCAGCTGCCTGGTGTTAAAGGCAGGATTGCTGAGTTTGTAAAAACCGAAGACAAATATGCACCATTGGCGTGGCAGCTGCTCGGCAAAACGCTTATTGTCGAGTCACTCGGAGCGGCGGCTGAACTCGCTGGGAAAACAGGAACTGAGTACAGATTTGTTACATTGGAGGGCGAATTCTTAGACGCTGATGGAGCGATAAAACTTGGACCTATCGGAAAAACGACGGGCCTGATATCACGCAAAAGCCAATTGCGTCAACTGCAACAAAGCATCGCCAAAGTACAATCTGAAATCTCCGAGCTCGAAGGACAAATAGAAACAAAGACTGCGGCGAAGGTACACTCGGCTAAATTGTGTAAGGACCTGCGGACATCTATCTATGAAGCCAATACGCAAAAGATGCAGGTAAGCTCAAATCTGGCTGTTTACGAACAAGATATAAAGCGGCTGAGCCAGGAACAGCCGTTGATAGCCGGTGAAATCGGCATGCTTGAAGAGCAGATAGCTCAATCGGTGCGAAAAGGATACGATTCGGAGCAGAAACTGCAGGAGATGGAAGAGGTAAATGACCAGCGAACGGCGCGGATAAAAGAACTTGAGGCAAAATATGCCGAACGAAAAGAGCAACAGCAGGTGCTACAAGAAAACATCGCCGATTTGAGGGTTGCCCTTGGACAAGTGACAGAGCATCGACAGTCAGTCGAAAAGGCAATATTGAGTCTGCAAAACCAGATTCGGGAGAATCAAACAGCCAGCCGTGCATCGCAGGAAGAAATACAGAGCTGCAGCAGGCAATTAGAACAGGCCCAGAGTGATATTCTTAGCTGCGAATCTGCGGTGTCAGAACTGTATGTTGAAAAAGAGAAAAATCAACAAAGCAGTCAGTCGCTGCAGAAGGAAGTTGAACAACTGCTCGAAGAGCGAAAACAAACGGAAGAAGTTATTCGGCTCAAGCGTGCCGAGAAGAGCCAGACAGAGGCCGCGATGGGCGAGCTTAAAATAGAATTGGGACAATTCGAGGTAAAGCAGCAAGATTTGGTTGAAAGGGTGCAGGAAGAATTACAGATTGATTTGCACGAGGCGTATGAGAATTACAGGGATGAGGAAGTTGACTGGGACAAGGTAAGGGACGAAATAGCCGAACTGCGGGGTAAGATTGAGCGTCTCGGCAATGTGAACCTGGATGCGATAGATGAGCAGGAGGGGCTTGAGCAAAGACATAGCTTTTTGAGCAGCCAGGTCCAGGACCTAAATAGCAGTAAAGCTCAACTTCAACAGCTGATAAACCGTCTTAACAAACAGAGCAGAGAGAAATTCAGAGAGACTTTCGAAGAAATCAGAGCACATTTTCAGGAGATTTTCCGTAAGCTGTTTGGCGGAGGCAGGGCTGATATAGTGCTTGAGGACGCTGAGGATATCCTTGAAGCAGGGATAGAAGTAATAGCCCGGCCGCCCGGCAAGGAGACGAGGAGCATATCTTTGCTTAGCGGCGGAGAAAAGTCAATGACGGCGATTGCGCTTTTGTTTGCGGTTTTCAAGGCAAAACCATCACCATTCTGCTTTCTCGATGAAGTTGATGCGGCGCTGGATGAGGCAAATAATGAACGTTTTAATATGTTAGTGAAGGAGTTTCAAAAGGGGTCCCAGTTTATAATAATCACCCATGCCAAGCGGACGATGAGTATAGCGGATATGCTGTTCGGGATAACGATGCAGACGCGAGGTGTGAGCAAGAAGATAAGCGTCAAATTCGATGAGTATGAGGAAGAAACTGCTGCCGTAGCATAGTTTCGTACTGCGTTATGCGTATGGCGTATTGCGTTGAAAACTAGGACGTAGAGATATGAAGAAGTGTCCATTTTGTGCAGAAGAAATTCAGGACGAGGCGATAAAGTGCCGTTTTTGCGGCGAGTTTCTCGATAAAACCATCAAGGTTAAAACGAAATGGTATTTTACCACATCTGTGATTGTAATTGCACTGCTCATGATAGGTCCATTGGCCCTTCCGATGGTGTGGTTAAATCCGCGTTATAAAATGGTGACCAAGCTTATCGTTACAGGTTTAGTTATCACACTTACTATTTTGCTTTCTTATCTTGTAGGAAATATCTATGGTAATTTAATGAAACAGATGGAAGCACTGGGTAATCTATGATGCGAAGACTGTACTTCGTGTTCCGTTGTTATTTAATGGGGTGGATATTTCTGTTAATGCGCTTATAGGGTGCAAAATGGGGGGAATATCATCAGAAATGTAAAGATGCTAACGCTGGTTCAGCTTGCCACTATGACGGTAGTGTTCGCGGGGGTTTTTATTTACAATACTCTCAGGCCTGCGAAATCGCATATTGCATTCGGAAGGGTCGATGGAGTCATCTATGGCTTAGAAGATTCATCGGTTTTAATAGACGGCCAAATCATCAAAGAGGGTGAGAAGATATACGGAGTGACCGTTACTAAAATATACAGGAACAAAGTTGAATTTGAGAAAGACGGCAAAAGATGGGAACAACGTGTGCAGGAGCAGCCGGGCCGTGACTGGGAAGAAGCTAATCAGCCATATGAACATACCGAAACTACCAACCGATAATTGTAGGTTTTTATCCCCATATTAAAATCACCGTATTGATGCTTTTAAATTTAGAGGTTGCATGAATTTCCGTTCGTTAGTAGAATTTCCGTTTCTTGATTACATAATACGATATAGGCGGTACGAAAAGATGGCAGAAAACTTAGATAAGCATACCTTAAAGAACGGGATGGTTGTTCTTGGTGAGCCGATGGATGGTGTTGAGTCGGTTGCGTTTGGATTTATGCTGCCTGCGGGAGCCGCCCTGCTGCCGGAGGGCTGCTGCGGGGCTTCAAATGTTATCGCCGACTGGATTTTCAGAGGCGCCGGTAGTAAAAACAGCAGGCAGCTCGGTGACGCACTTGACGGCCTGGGTCTGCACCGAGTAAGCTCTGTCGGCGGCAGCCATATAATTATTGGGGCTGCGCTGGAGGCCGGCAACCTGACACAAGCACTGGAATTGTATGCGGATATTATACTTGAGCCGAGCTTGAAAGAAGACCAGTTTGAATTAGCGAGGCAGCTGGCAATCGATAGTGTGCACGCTTTGGATGATGAGCCGCGACAAAAGGTTATATTGAAACTGCGAGAACAATTTTATCCGTCCCCCTTAGGGCGCAGCACCGCAGGAGACATCGATGAATTAAAAGTTCTGACGGCTGAGAAAACAGGGCAGATTGTAAAGGACAATTTCAATCTGTCGCAGACGATTTTTGCAGTAGCGGGCAAGTACGATTTCGAAGCGCTTTGCCAACAAATTGAAAAGTCATTCGCGACAAACGAGCAGAAATCTGCAGAGCAATTAGAAATAGCGGAAAAAGCCGGCAAATATACACATATACCCAATGAGGGAGCACAGGTGCATATCGGGCTGATGACCGAAACAGTAAAACCGACAGATGAAGACTTCTACAATGCGAGAGTGGCGGTATCGATTCTTTCCGGCGGAATGAGCGCCAGGTTATTTACAGAAGTAAGAGAAAAACGTGGCCTGTGCTATGCAATCGTGGCCCGGTATCACGCTTTGAAAGAGGCGGCTGGTATAATGTGCTATGCAGGAACAATTCCGGAACAGGCCCAGGAGACGCTTGATGTGATAATCGGCGAATTCGAGCGGCTTGGCGAAGGGATAACCGAAGCAGAAATAAACAGGGCTAAAGTCGGGTTAAAAAGCGCATTAATTTTGCAAAGCGAGTCTTCCAGCAGCAGAGCAGGTGCAATCGGCAGTGATTACTATATGTTGGGCAGAGTCCGGAGCCTGGATGAAATTAAGGATAAAATAGAACAAACCACAGTAGATTCGGTTTTGGGGTTTTTGAGAAAAAATAAGTTCAAAAAATTTACGGTTGTGACAATAGGACCAAAAAGAGTGTCGATTTAAGATTGACGATTTACGATTTAAAGTCGTCAATTGAAAATCGGGAATCGGAAATGAGTGTATGGAATTTAAGAAAAAGACATTATCAAATGGCTTAGATATAATCGGCGAGGTCAACAAAGCTGCCAAATCCGCAGCGGTTGGCTTTTTCGTCAAGACCGGTTCCAGAGACGAAACAAAACAGGTAAGCGGGGTGTCACACTTTTTGGAACATATGTTGTTCAAGGGCACCGAAAAACTAAGCGCCATTGAAGTCAATGAGGCGTTCGACAAAACAGGAGCAGAATTTAACGCCGGTACGAGTGAGGAAAATACCATATTTTATGCCAAGGTCCTGCCGGAATACCTGCCGGATGTAACAAAACTGTGGATAGAGCTGATGAGGCCGGCGCTTCGAGATGAAGATTTCAATATGGAGAAGAACGTAATCCAGGAAGAAATTGCAATGTATAAGGACATGCCAGGCTTTGATGTTATTGATAGGTGCAGAACACTGCATTTCGATGAGCATCCCTGCGGCAATAGCGTGCTTGGCAGTAAAGAAAGTATCGGCAATATGGCTGCTGAACAAATGCGCGGTTATTTTTCCGGCCGTTACGCACCGAATAATATGGTGTTTGCCTGTGCAGGAAATTTCGATTGGGACGAAATCAGTTCGATTGTGGAAATATCCTGCAGCGATTGGCAAAAGCAGCCGGCAGTAAGAGAATTAGGGCACTTTCAGGGAAGCAAGAAGAAACAGCGAATTGAAAAACCGAATTTGGTACGCGAGCATATATGCCTGATGAGCTGCGGTGTGCCTGCTCAAGACCCCGGGAGGTTTGCAGCTTCGCTTTTAGCAGTTATCATCGGCGATAGTGTAGGGTCGCGATTTTACTGGGAACTGGTTGATAAAGCGTTGGCAGAGGCAGCAACGATGCAGTTTGGGGCTATGGATGGCACAGGAGCGTTCTTGAGCTACATACGCTGTAGTAGTGAAAATGTCCACAAAGTGCTTGATACAATCGGTGATATTTTCCAGAATCTGGCGGAGAGCGGCATAACCGAAGATGAACTAAGAAAGGCCAAAAATAAGGTTTTGAGCGCACTGGTTATTAAAAACGAGCTTCCAATGGGTCGGCTGGTTGACCTGGGTTTCAACTGGTTATATCTAAAACAGTATCGCACCATTGAAGATGATGTTGAAGCGGTTAAAGCCGTTACAGTTAGTGAAGTTCGTTCCTTAATAGAGCAGTTGGCACCGGGCGACTTCACGCAATTTTCAATAGGGCCTGCATAAATGTTCAATTTTTTTGAGCAGCCGTGGACGTTGTTCATTACCGCATTTGTCGTTTTATATGCGATGTTCAGACTCCGCGGTATTTTTCCCAGGAAACATCGCTGGTGGCAATGGTTGATTCCGGTCTTTATCGCTGTGAGCGCTTTTGGGCTGGATTGGATTGTTCAAACCGATTTTGAGAAAATCAACGCCTTGATTAACACGGGTATAAAAGCAGTCGAAGAAGAAAATGCCGGCGCAATCGAGGCGATTGTTTCAGCGGATTACAAGGACTCATTTCATTATAGCAAAGGACAACTAAGGGCCCATTGCGAAAGAGAGCTGTCGAAGTCGTTAGTCGAAAAAAGTAATAAGCTATCTATGCAATTAGAGATATCGCCGCCTACAGCAACAGCCGACCTGACCGTGCTGCTTAAATTTGAAACGGATAGTTACGTCGCTCAGAACTATAAGCAATTGCTGATAATAAGAGTAAAACTCGAACTGCAAAAAGAGCGAAGTAAAAAATGGTTTATCAATCGAATTGAAATGCTCGCAATCGACAATCAGCCGGCCAACTGGCGGCAAATCAGACAATAAAACCCCCTCAATAAATTGAAGGGCTAAATAGTCTGCGCTACTGTGGGTCAATAAACAGGGAGTTTGCATGTGAGGATAATGAGTTCTCTGAAAAAGAAGAGGCCGTGGTAT
>CAZZHL010000048.1:0-11017 GCA_964653945.1 uncultured Pirellulales bacterium | reverse complement strand
CCACAGCAAAAAGACAACAATGCAGGACAAAAAGATTTTGGTTTAAGTTTGCAAAGCCCGGCTGCTGCTGGAATTCCGTCAATGTTGCGAGTTTTTCCTTGTTCGAGTCGGAAAAAACAATTCTCCCGTGCGCAAATACTTCGATGGGGCCGTCAAATGCCGATTTTGGCCTTTTCGCACCCTTGGCGATGACGCTGATTTTGCCGTTTTCTCTCGTAAAAAAAGTTACAATCTGGGATGTCTCGGAGAAATCCGTAGCACGTATGCAGATAGCATGGTCTTTGATTAACATATCTCGTATTGCGTATGTCGTATTGCGTATTGCGTATTTTGTTCAAGATACGATTCACGCTTCACGAGATACGCCTTTCTGAATTTTTATGCGTTGTACTATTCTTAGCCGAGGGTTCTTGTACACTTTTATTATATACCAAACCGTAGCCGAGCTGCTGTAAAATCTCATCTTCGGCCTGGTGCATCTTCTGTGCTTTCTTTTTTGTGGAGTCGTCAAAACCGAGGTTGTGCAGCAGGCCATGGGTTACATAAAGCGCCAATTCCGCTTCGCTTGAATGACCTCTTTGCTTTGCCTGTCTTACGGCCATCTCACCGTTTACGACCAGCTCAAACAATTTGAGATTGGCGATTTTCGATTTTCGATTTGAGTCGTGCTTCGGCTGGCGCCTACGCCCAGACAAGTCTGATAAGTCAAAACTTATAACATCAGTAGCGCGATTACGGTTTAGAAATTTTTTGTTCATTTTGCGGATTTCGGCGTCGCCGACTATTGCGATGCTGACGACCGTTGCTATGCTTTGGCAGGGATTAATCCGCCGTGGCGGATTAAAACGAGCGCAGATGGTTTTGACCAGTTTTTTGAGCTTAGACAGAGACACGTCTACATCCTTGAAATTTTTTGTGATTTGAACGACCGTGTCTGGCTGTTGTTTAGCAGGGCTCATAATTGCTAATCGCTTTTTTGCTTTGTTTGGCTGGGTTGAGGTTGTGCGGCCTCGGGAGCATCCGGCGCTGTTGGGTATGCGATTCGGCCATGATAGTGTGCAGCAAGGGTCTTCGATATACTTGTCTCTATCTGGCTTAACTCACGAAGAGACAGGTTGCATTCATCGAACTGGCCGTCCTGCAGACGCCTCATAGCCATATTATGCACGACCGCTTCTATTCTCGTAGGTGTTACTTCGGGCAGGCTTCTAACAGCACCTTCCACGGTGTCAGACAACAGAACAATAGCAGCTTCTATCGTTTGCGGCTTTGGACCGGGATATCTAAATTCACTTTCAGAAGGCACTTCAGCCGTTTTCTGCTTTGCAGTTTTAGTTTTTTGCTTTTTTGCTTCATTGTAAAAGTGTTCAACCAGTGTCGTTCCGTGGTGCGTTTCGATAAACTGCCAAAGCACGGATGGCAGGCCGTATTCCTTGGCCATTTCTATTCCATCTTTGACATGGCCGACGATAATCAAATGGCTCATCGTAGGTGAAATTTCCTTATGGCGGCTGGTCAAGCCCATCCGGTTTTCAACAAAATAGCTGGGCTTATTGATTTTTCCGATATCGTGGTAATAGGCACCGACCCTGCATAAAAGGCCGTTACGGCCAACCGACTCAGCCGCGGCTTCAGCGATAGAGCCTATTAACAAACTATGGCTGAACGTGCCGGGTGCTTCCATCGCGAGTCTTTTCAACAATGGCTGATTGGCATCGCTGTAATCCAGCAGTGTCATGCTCGTGGCTATTCCGAAGATTTTTTCGATAAGCGGAAGCAAACTCTGAATAAGCAAACCCATCAAAAAAGCCGCCACTGCATGATAGCCGGCACTACTAAATATTGCGGCAGTATAAGGATGCTGGCCCAATAAATCCAAATAAGCCACAGTAGTAGCCGTTATGAACACCATTGCCGCTGTCAGAGCACTGACTTTTAGCAGTTTCATTCTTGTACGGATTTCTTTTAAGGAGAAACAGCAGGTGAAAATAGCTGCGAGCATTGTCAAAAGCAGGTTCATACCCGTAAGATAATACTTGTTACTCACCGCCGGCCCTACCGCGAGATAAGCAAGCAGGCAGTAGAACATACTCATCCCTATTGCGAAACGCTGGTCGTAGGCGATTGTCAAAATAATTGCCGCAGCGAAGGCGGTAGCAGTGGCCCAGTAGGTACGGCTGGACAATGTGACACCGAGTCTGGTTATTGCCAACAACAAAACAAGCAGGCCGACCAATACAAGCGCTCTAACGTGCTTTTTTATGATTTGGCTTTGATAATGATAGATATAAATAGCCGCTGCCAGAGAAATCAGCACTACTGCGACAGCTATCTGTATCAGGTTATTGTAGCTTGGAGACGAGATGACAGCGACACACAGAACGACGAAAAGCAGGCACAAAAGGACAGAGATTATACTGTCGGTGTCGGTGAGCCGGCTTATTTTTGAGAAGCGCTCGCCGGTTATGCTCTTGCGCACCTGGCTTCGACGTGAACTTATTTTTCCAAAAAACCGCATAATTAGTTAAATAGTGCCAATAAAACTACGTTCCCCACCACAGCCCGAAGCTACGCAGCGGCAAAGCAGCAAAAGCCATCGCCCATCTGCCATAGCCGGACTGTGTACACTCAACATACAAATTGGTAATATACCACATAACTTTCTTTTTGCCACAGATTTCACAGATTACTCTAATTTGTCATCCCTGCGAAATCTGCCCTCTGTAAGGGAGCCCCTGGGATTGCCTGTACTGACTGTCGAAGTGAGCATAGTCGAAGGAGCAGAAATCTATCTGTTTCTTCTTTACTTTCTATAAGTTTACGCAAAAAAAGTAGAAAAGTCCCATAATTTCCCATTTTTTTCTTGACATTTGTCCCTATTACTATATAATTCCATGGTCAAGTTGGTAAGGAGTAGTGGTGAAAGCTAAGGAGGGCCAATCCTAAAGTTTTCCCCGTAAAATTAAGTGTAAATATATTGCGAGAAATAAAACAAATTTTATTGGAGGTATGGATTATGAGAAAAGTAGAAGAAAAATTATAAAAGGACATTAGCTTCAAGTTAATTTGCCCGCACCGGACTATCCTACTTATGTTGGTTTCGGTTTTACTTTTGACCGGAGGCCGATCGGCCCTCGCCGATTCTTATTCTAGTGGAATAGACTTCCTTTCTTGGGGATGGTCCGCAAGCGGCGAGTTTAAGGCAACCATAGTTACAGGGGAAGATGATTATGGTGTACCAATTGCAGGAATAGCTCAAGACAGTTATTCTTTTTCCCAGTCCGACCCAATCGATTATGATTATGGATATGACTATACGTATTACGGTACGTATGAAGACTGGTACACAGATGTCATCATTGGCCATAACAGTGGTCCTTTGTCCGTAGACACGTATGCTGGGGTCTCAGTCCCGTGGGGTCTTCACGAGCCGTCTTTAGCATATTGTGATGGAGGCTGGGTCAATAGCTATACCACGGGGACATGGGACTTTCAGACGCAGTATTCAGATATGGAATTACGATTTGATATAATCATTGACCAAGGCTGGAGCGAATCAATTGGTAGTATAGCTCTGCGGGATTTAACTACTGGTGCTTTGCTTATTAACGAAGGCACAATAATTGGGCCATGGACAGAAGATGAGCTCAACAATGACCCGTTTTATTCAGTTGACCCCACACATACTTATAGGCTGACCTTGAGTAGCCGAGGGTCCTCATACAACGGTGAGGGCTTTCTGGGAGGCGGTATCCAGGCCGATATCTGTTCCATCCCTGAGCCGGCCACGATTTTGCTGTTTGGATTGGGCGTTTTGGCTCTGAGAAGAAAACGGTAACCACGGATTATCCGGATTGACATGGATTGGCTCATAAATTAAGGGCTGGCAAAACCAGCCCTTTTTGTTTGACTGTGCGCAACTTAGTTGTTAATATGTATGTATTCGTTAGTGTTTATCCGGCGGTTTTGTAACCGATTAGAATAATAACGTAAAGTATGAAAAGATTTAAAGACAATAAGTATTTGTTAGATAAGAGAAGATTTGAGAGTTCCCAGCAGCAGAAAAAGCAGTGGCTTATGAATCTATCCTGCAAGAAGGCACTACAGCTTGAAGAGAGTTTGATTTCATCTGCACTTATCTGGGAATGGCGTAAGAACTTCTTCGAGGATAATCCAATCTGCCTAAAAAAAGGATTGAGCAAGCATAAGAAAAGATGAGAATTTTATTAGAAGAAGTCTATAAAAAGGTCGTAACCTTTCTGAATAAGGGAAAATACAAGTATCTGATAATCGGAGGTATTGCCGCTGGGACTCTGGGCGAGCCGAGGGTCACAGGAGATGTGGACGTTGATATAATGCTTAACCAAGAGGACATAGGCGGCTTTTTAGATAAGGCCAAAAAAGCCGGATTCAAAGTTTCTCAAAAAAAGTGCCTTGAGGCAGCAGAGCAAACGGGAACTTTTCAGATAAATTATGGAGTTTTTCACGTCGATTTTATTATCGCCTCAACCGATTTTGAAAATCAGGCATTTAAGAGAAGAAACATAATCAGGTTATATGGTATAAAAGCATTTTTCCCGACTCCCGAGGATTTAATTCTGTTAAAGATTATTCCTGGGCGCAGACAAGATTTATTAGACGCTGAGAAAATTGTCTTGCGGCATAGAGAGAAACTTGATATAGACTATCTCAAAAACTGGGGTAGAGAATTATCTGACCAAGCCGAGGATATGAGGATATGGAACGAACTTAAGAGGTTACTAACAGCTTAAAAAAGTTTTTTTGCCAAGATTTATGGTCAGTATATTAGCAGTGATTGGTTTAACGAAGTTCCGGAAATAACAGACAAAAAAATGAAATTACCCAAGGCAGGGACAATTGAGATTGCGCCGTCGATATTGAGCGCTGATTTTGCACAACTGGCAGATGAGCTGGCGGTCATTGATTCAGCCGGCGTGAGTATGGTACACCTCGATATTATGGACGGCCATTTCGTGCCGAATATTACAATCGGCCCGCCCGTTGTTGCAAAGCTTCGTCAGCACAGCAAATTATTCTTCGATTGCCACCTGATGATAAGCGAGCCGGATAAGTATATCGGGCGTTTCGTTGAAGCCGGCGCCAATCATATAACATTTCACATCGAGGTAGCTGATGAGCCGAAGAAGCTAATCGACAAGCTGCACAAGCTCGGCTGTACTGCAGGGGTATGTGTCAATCCGGACACGCCTGTTGAGCGAATCGAAAAGATTGCACCGCTTTGTGATATGGTTCTTGTAATGACGGTTCATCCGGGTTTCGGAGCACAGAAATTTATGCCGGAGGCGGCTAAAAAAGTTATTAAAGTGCGAGAAATTGTCGGCCCCGATATACGGGTAGAGGTCGATGGCGGAATAAATCCTCAGAACGTATCGACTGTAGTGTCATATGGCGCTGATACCCTTGTAGTAGGCAATGCAATATTCTCGAAAACCGACCGTATCGCTGCAATAAACGCCATTCTCGAGGCAGCAAAATAAACCCCGTTAGGAAACTCTGGTGGGGTTTTATGCCCAGTCTCTATATTGTTTTTTTCACCCGAGGCGCAGAGATTTCTTTCTAACGGGGTAAATTGTATAGCAATTCCTGTAGTTTTTTGGTATGATTTCCTGTTGCCTTGTTATTTGCGATTTAGCGACCTGTCATTCCGCACTTGATGCGGAATCCAGACTTTTTGGTATTCTGGATTCCTGCTTCCGCAGGAATGACATAAAAAGCAGAAAATCCCGTGTATAACGTGGAGTTGATTAAATATTAGATATGGCCCAGGAAGTAAAATCAAAATGGAACGGCTTTTCATTGAAGCCGCGTAAAGACATGCCCGATGGCCTGTGGATGCGATGCCCGGGCTGTGAGCATATGCTCTACAGAGAAAATGTTGAGAAAAATCTTAACGTCTGTCCCGAATGTAACCATCATTTTCGAATCGGCGCAGCGACTCGAATTCAATATCTGGTCGATGAAGATTCTTTTCAGCAGATTCTTGGCGACCTGACAACCAGCGACCCTCTGGGCTTCAAGTTCAGGGGCACCACCTATAAACAGCGAGTAAAAGACGATGAGAAAAAATCCGGCGCCAAGGAGGCAATGCTTATCGGCAAGGCCTTTATCAAAGGCAGAGGTATTGTCCTCAGTGTGATGGAGCCGAATTTTCTGATGGGCTCGATGGGTTTTGTTGTCGGCGAAAAACTCTGCACTGCGGTCGATATGGCAATGCAGGAAAATCTGCCATTGGTTGTTGTTAGCTGTTCCGGCGGAGCAAGGATGCACGAGGGGGTGGTGTCATTAGGGCAGATGGCCAAAACTTCGGCAGCGCTTGCTAAATTCGATGATGCCGGAGGACTTTTCATTTCGGTTTTGACTGACCCGACTACTGGCGGTGTAACCGCCAGCTTTGCTATGTTAGGCGATTGTATAACGGCCGAACCCGGCGCCTTGATTGGCTTTGCCGGGCCTCGAACAATCGCTGAGACCATAAAAGTTGAGCTGCCGGAGGGGTTTCAAACTGCTGAATTTATGCTTGAGCACGGCTTTGTGGACATGATTGTCCAGCGCAAAGACCTGCGAAGCGAAATCGCCCGCCTAATTGACTACTGCCGGAAATAGAGCTAAGAAAAGAACAAGTTTTATTATCGTTGCATTAGGCCTTATCTTGATTAGTTTAGGTTGTTCACAGCGGAAAATCATAAAATGTTAGGTAAAGAAACAATGACTTCGAGAGAACGTGTACTAAAAGCTCTCAATCACGAGATTCCCGACCGGGTGCCCATAGACCTCGGGGGATTCCAGACCGGCATTCATAAAAGAGCTTATGCTGATTTGATTGCTCATCTTGGTATGAAAGAAGAGATAGAGATGCTGGACCCGGTTCAGCAGCTTGCCAAACCGAGCGAGGATGTCCTGAAGCGTTTTCATGTGGACATTAGATATATATGTGCTCATGGACCTGACAGTTTCAAAGGCGCAATTGTGCAGAACTCGCGAGATGGCAGGCTCTGGCACGACCTTAGAGATGAATTCGGCGTCATCTGGTCTATGCCGGACGACCAGCAGCTCTACATGGATATCTCTCATCACCCCTTAGCTGATGCTGCTGTTGCTGACCTGGATGATTACCCTTTTCCTGATGGCGGTGATAAAAGCCGTTTCACCGGCGTGCGGGAGCAGGCCCTTCAAATACGAAAAGAAACCCCGTATGCCATATCAACCGGCATCTGCGGCGGAATCTATGAGACCTGCTGGTATATGAGAGGTTTGGAAAAGTGGTATATGGATATGGTTCAAAATCCGGAATTTTGCGAGGCACTTCTCGATAAGATGCTAAAATTCTGGATGGATTACTTCGTTGGCTTTATGGCTGAGGTGGGCGACATTATCGATATCGTGATGACAGGTGACGACCTTGCAGGCCAGGATGGGCCATTATTCTCGCCGGAGTTCTATCGCAAAATTGTCAAACCTCGTCAGAAAAAACTCGTGCAGCATATCAAATCCCTGACATCAGCAAAAATATGGTATCACACATGCGGCGGCTGTACTGAGTATATACCTGACCTGATTGACAACGGAATCGATATCCTAAATCCCATACAAATCAGCGCCAGGGATATGGACCCCAGGATGTTGAAAGAAAAATATGGTGATAAGCTGGTTTTATGGGGCGGGGCAATAGATGCACAGCATATCCTCCCCTTTGCAAAGCCGAGTGAAATCCGGGAGCATGTACGGAGAAACCTTGAAATACTCAAGCCTGGAGGCGGATTTGTATTCAATAATGTTCACAACATTCAGGTCGGCGTCCCTGCCGAGAATATAGTGGCATTATTCGACGCTGCATACGAGTTCGGATTCTACGATTAAGTGGTCGGATTAGTTACCATATCCTCAATAATCGCAAAATCGCCCTTCCACTTCCAGCTAAGGCAGAGAAATTCAAAAATATCTACGCCTAGCGTTTCTATAGTAAAGTCGAACTACTTATGGGTTGACGCCTTCGAGCCAATTTTTAGCCAATCCTGCCAAATCCTTCAAGCCTACTTCGCTATCACCATTATTGTCGGCTTTACCGCACCAGTTGTTCTGGGGGCCACAGCCTGTATCCCGCCAGCGAATGGCGAATAAGGCAAAATCAACGAAGTCAACATCATAGTCGTTGTCCATATCCCCGCGTGGTTGTGATATCCGATAAATAATGTCGGCAAGCCTATCGGAAAAAAACAGCGACCTTCCATCGTTAGAAAATGCGAGTCTGTCAATGGCCGCATCAGCAAATCCTCTGGCAAATTCAGTAACTTCGTCCTCCGGTGTTACCCGAAGTATAGAAAACTCATCAGAGACTTGGGCACCAACATACATGTGCTGTCCAAATGAGCCTGGCGGTGCGAACACAATAGTTCCTCTGGACCCCTCAAAACCCTCAATCGAGACGAAGGGCGTGAAGTTTCCATTCGGATCCACAATATATATCGTACCATCTTGGGAATACAAGACAAATAGATCGCTACCAAACGCTCCACCGGGGCCAAACGCGAGCGCGCTATAGGTTTCTCCGGTCGGAAAGTAGACAAATGTACTTCGTGCTCCATTTGGCGATATCAGTGCAATGTCAAAGGGAGTGACGCTCGTATTTGTAACATAAAGATCCGTCCCAAAGGCCCCTCCCGGTCCGAAGGCCATTGACGCAGGCTCGCTGAGAACTGTCGGGGGAGGTGGCGGAGTGAGAAACTGCTCGCCATTGATATCTGGAACGGGCTCAAGGAAAACGATAGAACCACCATAGTCACCAGGTCGACCACCATCTCGGTTATTCGAACATATGTAGAGATTCGTCGTAAAGGGGAGTCCGGGCCCGAAAACCATCCAAGCTGGATCTGATTCCCCAGGGAGAGTAAAAAAAGTTGTGAGCTCACGGATAGAAAGGTCTATCCGAAAAATAGGGTCTGGAGGACCACCATAACCTACACTGCTAGAGCTAACATATAGAAAATTGCCGAACGGACTGTTAGGGGGCGGAATTTCTATCGCCGTGGGAAAATTGACATCAACAAACTTTTCTATGTAAAAGTTCGGGTCCAAGACGACCGGATCGCCTTGAGCAACTGCCGAAAGGCAAAACAGCAAAATAAGGCCAATCTGTACAAAGAAAATATAGGTTTTCATCTTTCTCTCCTTTGAATAAGGTTACAAAATGGGATTACCGCAAAACTATACCATTATAGCTAAAACCGACCTGATAGTCCAATAAAATAAGTATTTTATTGTTTAAAAAAATAAATAGTGCATTTACAAAGCTGCCATCTTGGCTTAGCGGATTTACAGTGTATATTTTAAGTAGAGATACTTTATATTTCGCTATTGGTTTTTATGAGATACATCAGCTATGTTTAAGGTAATGTATAAGCAAAGAAAGACGCAAAGGGAAGTTGTTATTGCACTGGCCCTGATATTCCTGGTAGTGTGTGCGATTAATGTGCAATTCTGCATGGAGCAACAGGTAGTAACTCGTACAATAACTTATATAAATCGGTTGGACCAGCAGAAAAGTTTATTTGATATGTCCATTGAGGAGTTGATGGAGGTGACGGTTGTTTCCAGGTCTTAGCAAAGGTCCTGCCAAGCTTCCTCCTTCGCTAAAGCTACGGAGGACAAGCTCACCTGTTAAATTTTCTATTGTTATTATCACATTTTATTCAAAAGCCCGCTTAACATAAGCACATCGATTTTTACAAAATCGCCCTTTCACTTCCGGCCCAATATACGTATAATCTGGTGTAAATAGCGTTCAGCGCTTAGAGGTTATGCGATTAAATTATTTGTACGCGATACGCACGACGCAATACGAAATACGAGTT
Source organism: uncultured Pirellulales bacterium (assembly GCA_964653945.1). GTDB lineage: Bacteria > Planctomycetota > Phycisphaerae > Sedimentisphaerales > Anaerobacaceae > CAZBWE01. Next base: position 1,127 of record CAZZHL010000048.1, on the reverse strand, counting down.
AAAGATGGGTTATTTTCGACGAAATATTGAAAGTGCAAAGGGTTATGAGCCGGGGTATCAGCCCTCCTTCGCTGAGGCTACGGAGGGCAGGCCGAGGCAGACCAACGTTGTGAAGCTCAATACCAATGAGAATCCATATCCACCATCGCCGAAGGTAATGAAAGTTTTATCTGAAATAAGCACCGAACAGCTTCGGCGATATCCCGACCCGATGGGAAACACCTTTCGCCAGGCGGCTGCGGATGTTAATGGTGTCGAACCGAACAATATTATGTGCTGTAATGGCGGAGATGAATTACTGCGGATAGCTTTTCAGGCATTTTGTGACAAAGACCGGCCTGTCGCTTATCCGGTTCCAACGTACTCACTTTATCCGGTTTTAGCTAAATTGCAAAATTGTAAAGCGATTGAAGTACCTTTTGACAATGAATTTAATCTGCCGGCTAAATTGGCAAATGCCGGTGCGGCCTTGACGATTGTTTGCAATCCAAACGCTCCGAGCGGGACTTTTATTAGTACGGAGGAGCTGGCTTCATTAGCAGATGAGCTTTCCGGGGTATTGTTGATTGACGAGGCCTATGTAGATTTTGCTGAAAGTAATTGCACCTCATTGGTGAAAGATTTTGATAATGTGCTCATTCTTCGGTCGATGAGCAAAGGGTATTCCCTTGCGGGGCTTCGGTTTGGATATGCAATAGCCCAGCCGGGTTTGATAGCCGGTCTTATGAAGGTTAAGGACTCCTATAATGTCGATGCTGTTGCTATAGCTCTCGCCACAGCAGCGGTAAAAGACCAGCCGTATTTCAAAGAAAACGTCGAAAAAGTCAAAGCCGAGCGTACAAGAATGACTGAGCAATTAAGAAACCTTGGCTTTGATGTTCTTGACAGTTTTGCAAATTTTGTCCTGGCGAAGTGCAAAAACGCCAAAGCAGCCGAAGTTTATGAAAAATTGACGCAGCGAAACATATATGTCCGATATTTTAATTATCCAAAATTGAAGGATAAATTGAGAATTACAGTTGGTACACCGGAGCAGAATAACAAGCTAATTTCAGCTTTGAAGGAAATCTTATCAGAATTTGGTTAAATGGTGATTTGTTAAATGGTTAAATAATAACCAGTTACCA
>CAZZHL010000047.1:0-11037 GCA_964653945.1 uncultured Pirellulales bacterium | reverse complement strand
GAGCATAATCCGAATGTCAACCTGGTCAAAGTTTACAGATACAAGCTCATCAGCCATACCAGGATTAGCAAGTGCAGGCAGATTTACCCCCGCGTCTTGCTGTCGCAAGACAGCAGCGGGGGTCCTAGGAGACGACTGCTTTGCAGCGCTGGTCAGACTGCCTGCAAAGCTTATGCAAAGTATACAAATAAGGCAAAAAAGACTTTTCGGGCTACGGCACGCTCCGCCGTGATGAGCGCCCAGACGAGTTAATGGCTGCGATTTTCGCCTGTTTATATGTTTTAGATTCTTTAGAAGCATCAGTTTTACCTGCTTACTTGAGGTTCTTGTGCTGCTAATAAGTTACTACAAAGAGAGTGAGAATCTTTTAATTTCGGTACCGCGTAACAGTTCTAAACTTATAGTTGCCTGTGACCTTGCTTTCTTGAAAATCTGGTAAGCTTTCTGCTTGCTGGTTAATCGATGACCATTAACCACACGAAGAATATCACCGTTTTTTAAGCCGATATACTTTGCCGCCTGGATGTTTTCCAGGCCTGTTATTCTAAGTCCTTCTACTTGGTCGTTAGCAACACAAGGCTCAATGATTGCCTTCTTCAGTATTGTCTCAACGCATCCCATTCTGGTTTGGACTTTGACAGGGTCTTGCTCCTGTGGCGAATTGGTTTTCACCCCTGAGGGGCTATTATTGTTCGTGCGGTATGGAGATACACGGGCATTATTATCATCGTTGCTGCTATACTTTCCGATGTTGAGACCTAATATTTTTCTTTCTCCGTTATGTATCAAAATTACTGTATCTGTGTATATGGCTTCAATACGAGAGTCTCCAACCGCTTGGCCTATCTTATATAGGTCAAACTTATTGGTTTTAAGGTCCTTTATGACAGCCCTTGCAATTAGCGGGCTGCCGGATATGGTGCCAAATAATGCCAGCCCCAATTCCTCAGAAACTGACTCATAGGAGCCGGTAAGATTATTCGTAGATGACCATTTGCCTGTATTCGTTTGGTGTGAAGTACCAAATGGATTTTTTTCTATGATATAATCATAATCTTTTAGCGACAAAACAGGTGATTCAATCGTTTCTTTTACATAGACTTTGTCCCCACCAAGTGCCGAGGCCGGGACCAGACCCTTTTCTACGCGCTCAGGCAACAACACTGCTCTGACAACCACATAACCCAGCACCAAGGCAAGTGTTAACTTGCTTATAGACAAAACCTTACGAATATATAATTTGTTGTTTTTCTTCATTAGAGCATACCTTCTCCAACTCAAAATTTATCGACTTGTTATCCGACGTACTTAAGCCGAATCCTCCCTATAAGCTTTGTATACACGTGCACGGTAATATCGTGGTTGTGATGAGGGATTTATGGGGCCAAGCAGGCACTTGCAGATGGGCTCGCGCATGAAATTTGCTTTGTTAGTTTAAGCGAGCGCTACAGCTATCACGAAATAGCAGGTATTAGCAAGACCGTGAAACAAGATTGGTGCGAGTAACGACTTGGTACGAATGAACAACCAGCCAAGAATCAAACCAGGTAGAAACGTCAAGACCGATATTATCTGGCCCTGAACTATTATGTGAGCGGCTGCAAAACAAGCGGCTGAGAGCAATATGCTTACCCACAATTGTCGTCTGCACTGGCCCTGCATCACTGTGTTTGTTAACTTCTGGATATTACTCTGCAGAAACCATCTAAAAAATACTTCTTCAGCTACAGCAACGTACATAAACTGATAAAATATCCAGCAAGTCCAGCTTTGTCCCCATGGCTTCACAGGACTAAGAGGCAAGTTTAATCCATAGGATTTTAGCAACCAGCACCCAAGAAGAGTAGCGGGAAAAACAACCATACAAGTCCAGCCAAGTACCGTAAGCGAATATCTAATTTGCTTGACGTTAAATCCTATCTTGGCAAACTTCTTTCTCTTAATTGCTGTTGGGATAATTGCTGCAGCAACCAGAATACCCGGAGTTACAAACCAGGCAGCTCTGTGGAGAATAGGGTTGCTGTTAAAGGCCACGATTGCCAGAATTGCAGCAATCGTTATGAAAGTGGTCTCTATGAGCAGAGATATATCGAGCCGCTTTACCCCGTTAGAAGTCCGCACCGAATGTGGATAGTCCTGCCTGTCGGGATTGCTTCTAACAGGGATTACTTCTAACGGGGTTAATCTGGCACTAAAAAAATGTGCCGACCGGATGGTCGGCAGCAAATCGGTAATCTCAGAAACCCGCTTTGCGAAAAAATCGCGAGATAGGAGCTTGCTTACGTGGCTGGATAGATAGTCCATTTTTAACATTTACTTCTCGCCGTATTGCGTGCTTTGTGCTTTCCGCCGTAAGGCGTCCTGTGGAGTGTATCTCGGTACTTAATTACTATCATCACCATAATATACACCACGTATGGCAGTAAAAATTCGATAATGTTACCTTGGCTGTTAGGAGACATCGCGCAACCTCCGCCTCCACCTCCGCCGCCTCCACCTCCGCCGTCGAGGATATCACCAATAGTACCGCCAACGATAAATTGTGTCAGGTGCGTAGTCTTGAAACGCAGAGCATGTAAGCTCGAAGATATCTCGAAGTTCTCAATGTCTGTTATTCCATATTGGCTAAGTGTGCCGGTAAGTGGATTATACCAGTATGCTGAGGCTGAATTACCAGAGGCCGAGACCTCGTATGGTATAGTGACTGTAACCGGCTGGTCAAAATTTATCCCACTTGGTCCGAACTCGTAGGGCAGGCTGAAACTCTCCAGCGTAAACGCTGGCGGATTTTTTACCCTTGAAATCGTAATCTTTATATCGCATGCATAAGCCCCTGCCGGCACTATGACGGAAACATCGTCTACGCTGCTTATAGCGCCAAGCTCGGTTCCCACTGTTGTGTCTGCGGAGATAGAAACATCTGTCGATGCCAAGGCGCTGGATTCTACGAACGTGCTTTTAACATAATAAATATCTGCATTTGTGTTTCTGCTGTCAGCCCATACCAGATACGGATAGCCGTTTATGTCTACTCCAATTGCCGGTTTGCTTTGGTTTGCATTTGTGCCATCGTCATCTACGAGCACGTTTGTTTCACTGCCGGAACCTACCTCAGCAACGTACAGGTCTGTATCTGCATTGCGCTCATCCTGCCAGCACGCGAAAACCTTTAAATTGTTACCTGTGCTACCTGTAACAGCTATAACCGGTTGCAGTTGGTCGGCGCTAAAGGTATCGTCTACAATAGTACTACCAGTCAAAGGACTGCCTGGCAGGCCGTTTGAAGATGCATAATATATGTCCCTGTCGCCGGGTGTATCATCAACCCATAGCAAGTGTAAAATGGACCCAACAGCTTCAGCAGCAATTACAGGACTTGATTGGCTATTTGCACTGCTTACTATTGCCACGTTATTCCAGGGACCGCTATTTGAGGCTGCTCCATAAATGTTGTTTGAGCTACCTCTTGCATCTGTCCACACGAGGTAAATCGTATTGTAAGAGTCTACAGCAATGGCTGGTTCGGTCTGGTCGGAGCTGTCAGAGGTTATTCGTGAAACTGTTTTTGTTGCAAAATCGTTGCTCGATGAAGCTACATAGATATCCTGATTACCTGCCTGGTCATCCTGCCAGACAACGTATGCATTTTTCGATGAAGAGCCATCTATAACTATAGCAGGATTAATCTGGTTATCATTTGCGTCAATAACCGGCCTTTCATTAGACCAGTTTGTTCCTTCAGCCGACGTCGATATGTAGATATCCCAATTTCCTTGCCTGTTATCCTGCCATACCACGTAGAGTTTGTCATCAGTATCTATCGCAATAGCAGCATTACACTGGTCGGCGGCATTACTTGTTAGCTGAACACTGTTGTCAAAACTGTCTTCTCCTGCTGTAAGTTTGCCAACATAAATATCTCTGCTACCCGTTTGTCCTGCGTGCCAGGCTACCCAAATATTACCGTTGGTATCCCGCGCCGTTGCAGGATTGTTTTTATTCAGGCTATCTGAACCTGAATTGACCTTCTTATTTTCGCCGAATGAACGCATTTCGGTCTTGAAGGAATATAAATATTCGTTCATCGCATTTCCAGCGAGGTCTGTAGCATTAACTGTAATGTTCACTGTCTGGTCGAAATCAAACATGTCGTTCGACTGATAGATGAACGTATAATCAGCTTTCGTACCCACCCTGTGGCAATTGCCATATTTATTGCTATAGTCAGCTGTATTGCCTGTGTAAACAGTATCGTTGTTGACTTTAATGGTTACCAAATTGGCATCAACACCTTTGTCGGAATCTACGATATGTAATGTTACCAAAGTATTTATAGGTGCCTGTATAGCATCAACAGCCGGCGAACAATTAGTGACGTTCGGCGCGGTGGTGTCAGGAGCTATTAACGTAAAATTGGCCATTACATATTTATTACCATTCATCATTATTGTTGCTGGATTATCACTACCACTTAAGTCTATTGCCCAGCCTGTAAAGTTGTATCCTGTATCAGCAGTTGCGGTAAGAGTTACGCTCTCACCGTAGTTATAGGTACTTTGTTGAGGGTCTTTTGCTACCGAGCCGTTTACGGCAGTTACAGAAAGAGTATAGGTGTTTATAGTGAAGTTTGCTGTCACTGTCTTGTTGCTGTCCATTGTAATTATTGTACTTGTATCAGTCCCTGTAGCATCTCCCGACCAGATCGAGAAATTATATCCTGTATCAGCAGTTGCGGTAAGAGTTACGCTCTCACCGTAGTTATAGGTACTTTGTTGAGGGTCTTTTGCTACCGAGCCGTTTACGGCAGTTACAGAAAGAGTATAGGTGTTTATAGTGAAGTTTGCAGTCACGGTCTTGTTGCTATCCATTGTAATTGTTGTACTTGTATCAGTCCCTGAACAGTCACCAGACCAGCTTGAAAAGCTATAGCCCGTATCGGCTGTGGCTGTTAGAGTTACCACATCACCCTCATTGTATGCAGCTTTATCAGGGTCTTTAGTTACCGAACCGTTTTCAGCCGTTATTGATATGGAGTATGTATTCGGGTCGTTAGCGTCCGATGAAACATATTCATAGCAGCCGGCATCTGGCGGGAAAACACGGGAAACGCCGAGAATATCCGAGATTGGGGCATAAGTGGCATTTCCAAAGTTAATGGCTTTTGAGCCAGCTTTCAGGTGAAAATCATAACCTTCAGGGTTCACAAATAAAGCAGCTTTATCCTCGTCCGTTATGGGATAGTAGCCATATTCGTGGTCTGTAGCGTCAGGGCCTGGAACGTTGTCAAAAAAGAACTGCCCCGTAATATTGTTGCATTCATTTAATATTTGTCCAAATGCATCATTAAAGACGATAGCTCTACAGGTCAGATTATTGTATACGTTGAAAATCAAAGTATCTATTTCTTTCCAATAAGTTGCATTAGTAGGCTTATTATCATTGTCGGAAGTATTCGCAGTAATACATCTATACGGCTGTCCGCCATATAAAACATTCCACCCTTGTCGATACGATTGTCCAGTGGCCCAATCATAGATATTGCCTTCTATAGAAATATCAGATTGTGTGCTGACGGTTTTACAAACAGTATTATTCCGAATTGTGCCGCTTATAGATTCACCGGATATTTTACAGGAAGAAGCTGAAAACTCACCATAAATGAGATTGTTCTCAATCAGCACGTTTTCCATTTGTTTGAGAAAAATCCCCTGTCCTCTACTATCGTATATTTTGTTTCGCCTAATTGTGACATTTTTACAAGTATCAATACGCGGTTTCGGAGCATAGATTTGGATTATATCAGCATGAGAAGTCGATTCACAAACAGTAGGAGTATATGTGGCGTTGCTAATTTGACCAACAACTTCTTCTCCTGCAGCCCACAATTGCCAGTCTGTATCGCCAATAAAGATATAGCTAATGCTATCTATCTCTATAATCTTGACCAGAGTTCCCGAAACTTCACCCTGCATCAGCGTTTCGCCGACTATAAAATCACCAGAGATTGTACTATTACCATCAATATGTTTCGTTGTTCCCAAAACGCCAAGGTCATATAATTCATTATCTTCAAAAGTACTATTGCATATCGCTGCGAATTGTATTGCATCGTCGTAGATATGATGAATCTTGCAGTTTTTGACTATGAGGCCATTATTCTCTACACCATTAGCATCGCCTATATATACTCCAGTTATTCCCGTTCCGCAGTTATAAATTTCACAATTATCAATTTCTATATATTGGGACAAAGTAGGAGAGCCGGATATACGGATACCTCGTCCAGTATCAGGATGCAACAATCCTTCCAGATAAGAGTTTTTTAGTTTAATATAGTTTGCAGGTTGGAACTTAACAAGATAGATTTCTGGACCTTGCTTGCCTTCCCATGTAACTTGTACGCCATCAATTATGATATAGAAGTCATAAGCAGTACTTGGATTACCTAAAATTATTTCCCAAAAGTGCGGTGTCGCCTGCTCCTCTGCCTGATATGTTATCCATCCTTCATTATTAACAACATCAATCCACTTCCATTGACCATATTCACCACTACGTAAAATAACAGTATCGCCAGCGACGACTAATGGATTTGCTCCCACACCTGCATATTTCGTATCCCAACACGCCCTGTCAATGGTTTTCCACGGCTCCGCTTCTGTGCCAGGATTAGCGTCGTTGCCGTTGGCGGCGTCAAGATAATAAGTTGCTGCGTTTGCTACACTTGTAGACACGCTAAGAGAAAGCAAGCCAATAACCAGCAGGCAGAATATAGAAAACACACGTGAGCGTACGTGCTCCTGCCCATATGCTGGCCAAAATGTCTCCATTGTATTTGCCATATAGAAGCTTAGTTCTGGGGAAAATGCCTTGTTGCACATTTTCCCACTATAAATAGTAAGAATAAAATTCAGCAGAGGCAAACACGTTCCTTAATTACATACGCTGAACCTGCAATATATCGGCTGTATCAGGGTGTTATAAAAATACTTGTTCAGGATATAGAAAAATGAAATATGTTCAATTTTCACGGATTCACGCCTGATAAAAACAAAGACGATTGTATCGAATATAACAAATATAATGGCTTGTTGGCGATATCCTCGCATTATCTACAGCTAAAAAACTATGCTTTCCACAATCTTTCAACGTTATCGGACATGCGCAAATTTGCCTATTTTACTTTTTACAGATTTTTCAATTTTTTATAGATAAAAAGATTGACAAAAAAGAAATTAGTGAAATAATTTGTCCTATCGTTGGTGTCAGCAAGGAGGAGGTCCTCCCTGGCTCCCCCCAGCGAAAACATATAATTGAAGCGCTAATGTGCTTAGCGACATCGATGCACACTATTCGGGGTTTGATAGGTTATTTGTAACCCATGGAAGGGTGTAAGAGAGGTTAAGCAAAGCTTTTTTTTTACTCTTAGAGTACCGCTTTAGGGATATATCGTTTTATGTATTTGAATGGAGTCAAATGTTGGGTAAAATCAGTCGGAGCTTTCTATCCTCTTTATAGAAGAGCGGGCACAATCACAGCACGATTAGTTTGGGCTTTGGCCATTTTATTATTGCTGTTATCCGGCATAGTGTACAGAGTCATGGCCGCTCAATTGAAGTTCATTGTTGATACCCCCATTACATTGCCTATTCCTCTTAGTGACTTCCCATCGCAAATCGGCAACTGGGTCGGCAGAGACCTGCCCATTCCTAATACTACCAGGGAATATATGGAAAAGCACTTTGCGGATGATTTTTTGAGTCGGCGATATATTAACACTGCAACTAAGGTTTGGGCAGATGTTTATATCGTGTATTGCTCGTCCCGGCCAGGAGGTATACTGGGTCATCAGCCACGGGTGTGCTATCCCGGACATGGCTGGATTCATGACAGTACCGAACCGTCACAATTTATCTCGCAAGATGGTAGGCAAATACTTTGCTTAATACATCGATTCAACAAACCAGCCCCAATGTATGACCAGACAATTGTTTTGAATTTTTACATTTTGAACGGCCAAATTACCACTGATGAGCATGACTTTTCCGGGCTACTGGGCCGAAGGCCCAATATAGCTGGCGACCCAGCCCGGTATGTGGCACAGGTTCAGATAAGCTCGGTTCTTGAGAATTCAATTAGAACAGCAGCTAAGGATATGACAGATTTGATACTCGATTTTTTCCCTGATGAGAACGGCGAAGTCAGAGCAGCCGGGTACATCAAGTCTCGATGTGGTGACAGGGAAAGAGTCACGACGCAATAGCGAGCAATTGAGAGCATCATAAGAATTTGAAAAATAAGTAGATTTGAAACAGAGGTTTACATCGTTTTTTTCGATGCAGCCGAAGGGGACGGAGTCTAAGATAAGCTCAATATTCAGATATGTGACGATTCTGATTTCAATTGTTCAGAGGCAGCTAATCATAATCGAATATTTCCACTCTTTGACAAATAAAGACACAAGCTCATATAAAATACCAAGATAGACCATCAGATTGGTCAAAGCCAGCTTGACAGAATGAAAAACAGTTCTAAACACGATGAACTCTCCTGCTGAAAAATCGACTACTAATATTTTCGACGCATCCGATATCAGGACAGGTCTAAAGGGTCGGGCGATAAGAGGGGGCGCGCTTACAATGATTGGACAATTCGCCACACGGGTAATCCAGATTGTCGCGACGATGATACTTGCCCGGCTTCTGACGCCCGATGATTATGGCCTATATGCCATGATTATAGTGGTTACCGGCTTTATGTTGATATTTCAAGATATTGGTCTATCGATGGCTACCGTCCAACGGGAGACAATCACACATGAGCAAGTTAATACTCTTTTCTGGATCGGGCTGGGGGCAAGCGTCATTGTGATGTTGGTGGTGATGGCTCTAGCACCTGTGTTAGTGTGGTTCTATAAAAAGCCGGAGTTGCTTTGGCTGACAGTGGCCGTATCGGTTGGTTTCGTTTTCGGCGGGCTTGCCATTCAGCCCAAAGCGGTGCTCAAACGTCAGATGAGATTTGGCACCTTAGCTGGCTTGAATATTGCTGCGATAACTTTGAGTATCGTCGTGGGAATCGGAACAGCGTGGGCGGGAGCCAGAGTTTGGGCCTTGGTTTATATGGAGCTGGCGAGACACCTGTTTACTATGATAATAGTGTGGATTATGTGTCCGTGGCGTCCCAGCTTGAGCGCTTGGCCAAGAGGCCAAGAAGTAGGTCCTATGCTGGCTTTCGGGGGAAATCTAACCGGTTTTAATATCGTCAACTACTTTGCGCGAAATCTCGACAACATTCTGATAGGTAGGTTCTGGGGAGCAGTTCAATTGGGTTTATACTATAAGGCGTATAGTTTGATGATGCTGCCTATCTTACAAGTAAGTGCTCCGATGGCGACAGTGGCCATTCCGACATTAAGCCGTTTACAGAACGACCCGAAACAATTTCGCAGATATTATCTTAAGGCAATCTCGTTTATTGCCTTTATAACAATGCCCGGTGTAATGTTTATGGTAGTAATGTCGGAGGAAATAATCGGGCTGGTTCTAGGTGAGCAATGGGTAGGGACAAGCAAGATTTTTGCGATACTTGGTATATCCGCCCTTATACAGCCAATATACAATACACAAGGATGGATTCATATATCTATTGGTCGTACAGACCGTGCATTTCGCTGGGGACTGGTCGGCTCTGCAGCGATAGTTACCTCATTTTTTGTTGGTATTCCCTTTGGCGCTGTGGGAGTAGCCAGCTGCTACGCAGTGGTCACGTATTTAATTTTAGGCCCCTGCTTATGGTACGCCGGCAAGCCTATTGGTCTTAAGCTTGGCCTAATTGTTTCGGTTGTTTGGAAACTGTTTGTTTCGGCGGTAGTCGCAGGCCTAGTCTGCAGATACATAGTGGGTGTTATTGGAGTAGGTGATTATCCAACAAGAATTGGAGTGGGTCTATTGGTTTTATTGATAACATATGTAATTTCAATTGTTGTTTTGCACCAAAATCTATCGGTTCTGAAGCAATTTGCTGGTATATTAAATTACCTGCGCAGGGGTAACTCTCTAAGGAAGTCTCGGTAACCCATATCTTATATTCTAAGAAAGAAAGAGCTGGCAACACATATAATATAACGTTCGTTCAAGTTCTGGCAGAGCAGTTAATGAGTAGAGAACTGATACTGGAAAAGTCCGCCAAGGATAACTATAAAGGAGCAAGGAAGTTGAAAGTTTCTTTATTACTTCCCAATAAGGGTATTGGTGGAGGAGTTCGCTCTACAGCTCGTGTCGGCAATGAACTTTTGTCTCGTGGTCATTCCGTTCGTATTTTTTATCGAAAAAGAGCGGTTAGACTTCGCCATCGCCTCGGCAACATATACCGTTTAGCCAGATATGGCCCATCTCACGATTGGCTGACAACATTCAAGGGCTTTTCAACCGGATATGACAAACTTGAAGCGAAACATTTTTCGCCGAACGAGTTAATTATATCTATGTGCGCACAGACCACTCTGGATATGTGGGGTTTACCAAAAGATATTGGCATCAAAATTCTGTATTGCCGCGGAGCGGAAATAGAAAACTGGGATAATATGCTGGAGTCTTGGAAGCTTCCTATTCCGAAGCTGGTTACATCTTCCCACTTGATTGATATGATCAGAAAAGAGGTTAATCAGCCGGTTATTGGAGTAGTCCCAAACGGAGTGGACACAGACGAATACTTTCCCAGTGTGCCGGAGCAGCAACGGCTGGGGGTAGGCTGCATTTTCGGCAGCAGTCGTCCCAAGAATCCGACTGACGCTATACGGGTTATGCAGATACTAAAACACAGAATGCCGGATACTCCGCGGTACATGTTTGGCTCAAGAGAATGCAGAAAGCGCGTGAATGCGATTTACCATCGTCAGCCTTCAGTCGATGAAGTGCGCCGGATATATTCCACCTGCAAAGTCTGGTTTAACACAAGCCTCAGTGAGGGATTCGGCAATCCTTTACTGGAGGCGATGGCGTGTGGGTGTGTTGTGGTAAGTACAGATTGCGGCGGTCC
>CAZZHL010000046.1:0-11199 GCA_964653945.1 uncultured Pirellulales bacterium | reverse complement strand
CGGCACCTACGAAGAACCATCTCCCGAGAAAGGCTCATTCAGTCCGCTCAAAGATGGGAATGAGACTATTGGAGCGGTAGTCAGAACACGCAGCAATGTCAAGCCGCTCTTTATCTCGGTGGGCAATAAATGCCTGCTGGCTGACGCAGTAAAAATCACCCTCGACTGCACTACCAAATATCGAATTCCTGAACCCACCCGCCTCGCACATCAACTGGTCAGCAAACTAAAGCTGAAAGCTTAGTCCGCCTTTTGGCGAGACCTCGCTGAAGGCGGGTCTTAATCGTTCTGTATAATTTCAGCAGATTTTATTACCACCGGCTCAACGGGAACATCGTCCATGCCCTTTTGCGTCGTTGTCTTTACAACTGCTATTGCATCCACGACATCCATACCTTCGATTACTTTACCGAACACAGCATAGCCGGGATTTTTATTCTCAATATAGTTTAGAAAATCATTGTTTTTGTGATTGATGAAGAACTGGGAAGTTGCGCTGTTCGGGTTGTTCGTTCTGGCCATTGCGATAGTGCCTCGCTCGTTTTTTAGGCCGTTGCTGGCTTCGTTTATGATTGGTGCGTGTATTTCTTTTCGCACCATCTGGGCTGTGAATCCACCGCCCTGTATCATAAAATTCGGTATGACCCTGTGAAATATCGCCCCGTTGTAGAAACCTTCTTCCACATACATAAGAAAATTCTTTACCGTAACCGGCGAGGCCTGTTCGTTAAGCTCGATGACGATATCACCTATATTTGTTTTTAATTTTACCATTTTCCCCTGCCTGTTTTCCTTTTTCGTTCGCTTGCTTTGTTCTTTCACCAGCTTATTCTGCTCTCGGACTTTTTCCTTACACCCGAAGCCCAGAATAACAGCCGTCAACAATGTGTATACCCAAAACCTGCCTGTCATAAATGTACCTTTCACCCCCATTGCTCCCGCCGCCCCGACTCGCGTCAGGAGACGCGGGGGCAGGCGACAGCAAGACGTGGGGGCAATGTTCGTTATGTGTTGTAAGCTATTTCCTCATTCCACTTGTGTTTTTTTATCGATGCAAGGATTTTCTCAGCGCACCGAAGCGCCGCCAGGCCTTCTTCGGCGCTGACTTCTGGCTTTAGGGTCTTATCAGCCACCGCCCGCAAAAACGATTCCTGCTCAAGACGCAATGGCTCTTTATCATCTACGTCAAGCTGCTCAATTTGCAGTAAGTCCGGCCAATTCACCGTTGTAAAGTCAAAACCCCCTGATTCTCTTTGCTCTTTTATCCACTTAACAACATCAACATTTGGGCCGGCCTTAATGACTATCCCGCTCCTTCTAAAGAAATCGGCGCTTAAATACGCCTGCCGACTGAATATCCTCAATCTCCTTTCGGTTTTTAGTGCCAGTCTCGATGCGGTAATATTTGCAATACAGCCATTCTCAAAAACAATTCTTGCATTACAAATATCTTCTTCCCCCTCAACAACACTGACGCCCACCGCATCTGTTTTCTTAATTTTGCTTGCTGCCAATGACAAAATAATATCTATATCATGTATCATCACATCCAGCACAACTCCGACGTCGGTCGAGCGGAATGGATACGGGCTGATACGTGTTGCCTCAATAAACTTCGGCTCAATATCAAGACGCTTCATTGCCTGGACAACCGGATTGCATCGTTCGGAATGCCCAACAGCCACAACGCAGTCATTCTTTCTCGCAAGATTTACAATCTTTCTGCCTTCGGTGACATTAGCCGCCAGCGGCTTTTCTATCATAACCGCAATATTGTTTTTGATAAAGATTTCCGCCAGCTCCAGATGTGTCACCGTCGGAGTTGCTATCGTTACCGCATCAACCTTGTCCAGAATATCCGCACAAGAAGTTGCCGCCATACAGTTATACCGGTTGGCCAGACGCCGGGATTTGTCTTCTATGGTATCCACCACGGCGACAAGTTCGTTCTGGGGCAGGCTGTCATAAACCTTCGCGTGTATCGTCCCCATTTTGCCGGCACCTACAACAGCAGTTCTTATCTTGTCCATTGGCTATCTTTCGCTGATTATCATTCAATTTTTAATGTCTGAACTTTTCAAGGTATCTGCCAAATCGCTGCTCGCTGCTTTTGGTTATTGCATCAATCATAGCACGCATATTCTCATCGAGTCCGTCTTCTTTTGACAAAGCCATCGCATTTTCCAGCAGTGTGCCGCCTTGGCGATAGAGTTTTTGATACGCCTCGAATATCTTCTTCTGTTGGTCTTCACTCAAGCCGGCTCTTTCCAGACCCCGCTTATTTACCCCTCTTACCTTCGGCGGATAATGCCCACTGACAACAAGAAACGGAGGCACATCCCGATTAATCCCGGCAAGTCCTGCGGCGTAGCACCACTTGCCTATTGTAACAAACTGATGTAATAAAACCATACCACTAAGCCAAACACCGGTCTCAATCCTGCAATGCCCGCTAATTTGCGTATAGTTACTCATCACAGTCTTATCGGAAAGTTCGCAGTCGTGCCCGATGTGAACTCCTATCATAATCAGATTATCATTTCCAATCTTGGTCGATCCATCTTTATAAACACTCGGATGAATTGTTGCCTGTTCTCGAATGATGTTGTTATCGCCTATGACAAGTCCTCCAACTTCATCATCTCCACTCAGGCTAAGCAATTGCGGCCAGCAACCTATCGTACAATTAGGAAAAAAGTGATTGTTACGACCAATCCTGACACCCTTGTTAATCACTACATTAGCATCAAGCACCGTACCGGCACCAATTGAAACCCCACCGTCAATAACACAATTAGGCCCAATTGTAACATCCTCAGCTAACCGGGCGTCCCTATGAACCACTGCGCTTGGATGTATCTGTATCATCTTGTGTCCTTTTTCACACTCTTTCTTCATCAACAAGCATAAATTTGATTTGCGCCTCGGCAACTAGTGAATCGCCTACCATCGCCCTACATCGACAATGAGCGGTTCTTTTGCGAAGCCGCACCGTTTCAGCGGTAAGAATAAGCTGGTCGCCGGGGATAACCGCCTTACGCAACTTAACGTTATCCATACTCAGCAGCACCGCTAACTTACCGGTGAGCTCCAGTCTCTGCGCGAACAATAAGCCTGACACCTGCGCCATCGCTTCTACGATGAGAACGCCAGGCATGATAGGCGTGCCGGGGAAATGCCCCTGGAAAAATTGCTCATTAATACTTACATTCTTTATGCCCTTTATCCGCACGTCACCCTCGATTTCAATTACCTTGTCCACCAGCAAAAGCGGGTATCTATGAGGTAGAATTTTAGTAATCTGCCGAATATCCAGAAGTGCATCAGTACCATATTTTTGCATCCGCTCCTGCCGCTGGGCAGCTTCGTACAGCTTTCTCACGAGCTGCTGGTTCAGCGAATGGCCGCTCTTATAGGCAACAATCCTGCCTTTAATCGGCCGACCTACCAATGCAAGGTCGCCAATCAAATCTACAATCTTATGCCTGACACATTCGTTGGGAAATCTGAAACTATTCTTAACAGGCCCGTCTGAGTTAATAACCAGAATATCGCGAGGACTAACGTGCGTTCCCATCCCGCGGGCCCGAAACTGCTTGGCCTCAGCTTCGAGCAAAAAGGTCCGTGCAGGCGCTAAATTCTTTTCAAAGCCCTCCGGCGTAAGCTGACAACTAAAAATCTGCCTACCAATACCAGTGTGCCCGCCGTAATCCAGGTCAAAAGTGATATTTAATCCATCATCATTGTATGGCAGAGCATATATGGATGCGTCACCAGCGATAATACTAATCGGCTCGCTGATAACATACTCTTTGCGTTTTTCCTGCTGCTCAGTAAGCCCGACGCGCTTTAGAACCTTGAAATACTCGGCGCTGCTGCAATCCGGAGCCGGCATCTCCGGACCATCAACCTCAATTATTAAATTGTCAATCTCCATCGCACTGACCGCAGCCAAACAATGCTCGATGGTTTCTATGCTGACAGACCCTTTTTTTATCGTTGTGCGACGACTTCGCTCGGCAAGATTAGACGCAACAGCACTAATCCGCACCGCCTCCGGCACATCAGTCCGCACAAAAACCACCCCGGTATCCACAGGAGCCGGACGAAAGACAACCTTCGCCTCTTTGCCTCCGAATAAACCACGACCGTGCAACTTACCTTCGCTTTTTATCGTCTTTTGCAGTTTCATATTATCTTGACTGTCGTCAGACAAATTTTGCCACTAAGACACTAAAAGGTGTAAAGTGTCTAAAGTTTGGAGTGCCTAAAGTTACGGACTATTTTTCTACTTTAGCTCACTTTAGGCACTTTAGTTCACTTCTCTTTTCTGTGTGTCTTCGTGACTTTGTGGCTAATCTTCATCCTTCTCCAGTTTTTCTATCCTTCTGGCCAATTGCTTTAACTGCTCCGCCAGCTCCGGCAGACGCATCATTAAACTAATTACCCGAAATGCTTTTCTCTTATCAACAGCAGGTGTCCAGGCTACTTGCTGACCAGCTTCGATATCATTTACAACGCCAGCCTGAGCACTAATCATCGTACCATCACCTATCTCTATATTATCCGCCAGGCCAACCTGTCCCGCTAACACAACACCATCGCCCAGCTTGCAACTACCGGCAATACCGACCAGTGCTGCTATCAGACAACCCTTGCCGATTACTACATTATGAGCAATCTGCACGAGGTTATCTATCTTTGTCCCGGCCCCGATTATGGTATTACCGAACTTAGCCCTGTCGATGCAGCAGTTGGCTCCTATCTCGACAAAATCTTCAATCACCACACCACCATTGTGCGGTATGAGTTTATGGCTGCCTTCGATAAACGAATACCCGAAACCCGTCGAGCCGATTGTGCTGTTTGCCTGGATGACCACGTTATTGCCTAAACAGCAATTGTAATAAACAACAGCGTTGCTATCAAGGCGGCAATTTTTTCCGACTTTTGAATTCTCACCTATTTTACACCCACTGCCAATTACGCTGTTTTCGCCGATTTCGACTCTATCGCCAATTACTACATTCGGCCCAATAGACACCCCCTTGGCTATCTTGACATCCTCTCCAAGAGTAGCGGATGCATCGATCCCCTCAATGGCTGGCTTCAATGTGGGTGCAAAAAAATTCAAAACTTCTATCAAGGCCGCGTCAACATTTTTTACAATCAGCTGCGGTTTGGACAATCCGACAATGCGCTTTGCAACAATAGCCGCTGCTGCTCGCGATTTGCCAAGGGCAGCTATGTGTTTATCGCCCGTAACAAACGTAACATCCCTCTCTCCGGCTGCCTCTACAGGCCCTACAGCGATTATCTGCCTCTTAATTTCGTCACCGGTGCCGACCAGTTCAGCACCAAGACGCTCAGCCAATTGTTTAACTGTCAGTTCCATCTCAAATCCGTCGGGGCAGCCTGCTTCGGCGAAGGCCTACGCCGAGCCAGAGAGCCCGCCGTAGTCATTTCAAATATCAAAATTGATTCTTGACCGTCGCCAGACGCGGGGGCAGGCGATAAGCGATTGTTATTTCTCAGCGTCCAGCTTAACCAGCACCTCATCGGTAATATCCAAACAGCCCCCACAATACAACACTTTATGCGTACTCATGGTCATCATAAGCTCATCAGGGCTCGCCGTAGGAAAATCAGCAACATCCTTTTGCAAAACCAAATCAAGCTGTTTTTGCTCTGCCAGCTCACCAGCTATCTTCAAAATTTCTATATAAAGCTCTTCCGTCCATCGCTGGTCCTTCAATGCTCTTTGCTGAAGATTGTACTGCCGAGTTGCTTCAAGGCTTGCCTGTTTTTGCAACAGCTCTTTGATTTGTGCAAGATAGTCACTGCTGCCGAGTTTTAGAGCTTTTAGACCGGCTTTCTGCGAGTCGATTCCCCTGGCAAGCCTTTGCTGCTCCGCATCCCATTTGGCTTCTTCAGCTATAGCACTGGCACCGTACTTGGCATGTCTTTTGCAATCACGAAAGATTTTCCGAATATCAACAACGCCGATATTCGCCACGGCTTTGTCGGCTTTCGACTTAGCCGAGCTGCGTTCATGGCCCGCAAATAAAACAATCCCACCTGTTAAACAACATAAAATTATCGCCTTGGTCCTCATAAATTACCCTTTCCAAATTGAGTAGTTAAATGGTAATTGGTAGCTTTAAGCCATTGGCTCGACTTTGCTCGCCACGGTGAGCTTGTCGAACCGTTAACCAATCGCCATTCACAAATTAACAGTTAAAACAGTCTTCCTACAGAGAAACTGAAAGTTCGTGTATCGTCCTCTTCATTTTTCATAAATGGTGCTGCAAGCTCAAATCTCATTGGCACAGGACCAAACCACTGCTGTATCATTATCTGCACACCTACACCCGCTGCAGCTCGATAGCCGCCGGTACTAACCGCTCCGCTATCCAGGAAAAATAACGCCGCAAAATTATCGCTTCCCATAGGCACGGTTACCTCAGTATTGGCCAAAAAAATCCAGTCACTGCCTATCGGGTCATTCCGCTCTGCCGTGCCAACAGGGACGTTTGTCTGCAGGCCCCTCGGGCTTATTCCCCGATAATCAAAGCCCCTGATACCGTAAGTACCTGTCCCGCCGGCATAAAACTTCTCAAACGGCTGTGCACCGCCTACTATATATCCCCCAAGAATCTTTGCCGCCAGAACAGTTTTACGCTCCGCCAAATCCTCATGAAGGGTCTTATACCATCTATATGTTCCGCTCAGCACACCAAATGTTTTATCTCCGGTAACCTGCTCATAGCTCGCATTAAACCAGCGCCCTGAACTTGGATACCACCTGTCATCTCTTAAATCCCTGCTGAAACCAAACATAACACCATAAAGAGCGTTATCGCCTTTAACATCTATTATTTCTTTAGGGGCGTCAAAATCAAGGCCGCCGACGTCAACGCTCTCGTATCTTATGCCAATACTCTTTCGCCATCTGTTTTTCAATCGCTTCTCGAATCCTACATTTCCTTTGGTGCGTTCTTCGTCGTAGCTTTCCCTGTATCTCGACCACTTTGAGCCAGACACTTCAAGCGACACAGGTTTGTCTCGAAAGTACGGCTCAGTAAACGCAATCGAATACTGGCTAACTTCGGTCCCGGGCTCAGCAGCAATTCTGAGACTCTGCCCAGCACCCTTGAAGGCATTACCACTTATAAAGTCTTTAAAGCTCTCCGGCCAACCGGTAATGTCGAAATTTCGCTGGTTATAAACCAGCTGCCCCATAACATCGGCGTCGCTTGACACGGCACCGCCTATCATTATCATTCCCGTCCGGCCCTCTTTCATATCCACTTTCACATCCTTCTGGTCCGGCTCTCCGCTAATTGGCTCAACAGGCCTAATCACCACATCCTCTGCCATCACCAACCTTTGAACCGCTGTCTCTAATTTGCCGCCGCCGGACTTGGGGGCTATGTCAGCATTGTACACATTCCCCGGTGTAAAATCCTCCTCATCGAGCACCCGCCGGATTACCTTATCCTGTGTCTGCTCGTTTCCGGTTATGTCAACCCGCCCAATACGAAATTGCCTGCCCTCCGTAATTTCAAACAAAACATCGACAACATTGACACCAGCAACAAATTGAGGGCTCTGCACAACTTTTGCATCGATATAACCCTGTTCGCCATAAAGCTTGCCGAGCCGCTTAGCATGGGAGTCAGCAAGCCGCTTATTGTAGGCCTGGCCCTGCTTTAATTTCAGCCCGGAAAGTAGCGTCTGCTCGTCGAAGTGCCCGGCGCCGGCAAAAATAACTTTTCTAATCGTGAAAACCGGTCCCTCATCAATCTCGAAAGTGATATGCGCCCGACTCCTGTCTTTGGTAAAATCGACCCTTGGCTTTACGCTGTAATCGAGATACCCCCTGTTATAGTAGATGCTTTGCAGTCGTAATACATCTTCAGACACATCTTCCGCAACGTAATACTTAGGCAAAACAAGCCATTTGCTCGTAGTGGTTTTTATGGCCTTCTTAAGTGCCGATGCTTTTATCGCCCTGTTTCCGCTGAACCTAACCTTAGTGATTCGGACCCTCGGCCCCTCATCAATAGAATATACCACTCGGCCGTTCTTTAGCTTTTCGTTGTCCAGCGCCACCTCAGCAAAAGCAAAACCATTACTGCGATAAAATTCGGAAAGCGTTCCTCTGTATGCTTCCGCTAAAATAGGGTCGAGGTATTCACCCACTTTAAAGCCCAGCTTTTTTGCCAGGACACTGTCCTTATACGCACGATTTCCAATAAAATCAATCTCGCGGATAATGCCTCGCTCAGCCCACATTCGCTGTTCAGAACCACTCAACTTTACATCGGGAGTTTTCTGCTGCCTATCTAAAAACTCAGGCCCCTTAAGCTGCGTTGATGAACAACCAGTGGTGAGCAAAATCGAACCTCCCAGACCAGAAATCACAAGCGATATAATAATTATTGCTACTCTGCCTCCGCTCTTGCTTCGCAAGAAGCTGCGGGGGCTACGTAGCACGAAGAAATTCCTTTTTCGCATCCGAGCTCCTAAATAAACCCCTCATTTGTTACCATTTTTAAAATGGCGGTAACTCGTCCTTGCCGAGCGAGCCGTAGCCGGGCGATTCGCCCACAAAAGAGGCATTTTCAAACCTCATTATCTTTTTCCTGAATACCAACGGCACCGTTCCGGTAGGCCCGTTACGCTGCTTTGCTATTATTAGCTCCGCCGTATTTTTCTTTTCCCCGCCGCCAGATGCACTTCCTTCATTATCTCCCATTTCGAGATTCTCAGAATGCTCATAATAATCCTCACGATGCAGCAGTATGACCATATCGGCGTCCTGTTCAATACTGCCGCTTTCTCGCAGGTCGCTCATCCTCGGCCGATGGTCCACACGGCCTTCCGGCGACCGATTCAACTGACTAAGAACAATAACAGGAATCTTCAATTCTCCCGCCAGCGCCTTGATGTATCTCGATATCGTGCTTATCTCCTGCTGGCGAGACTCCACCCTCGTTCCCATATGCATCAGCTGCAGATAATCCACGATAATACATTGTATATCATGCTGGCTCTTCAGCCGCCTCGCCTTCGCGCGAAGCTCAAGCGGCGTCATTGACGATGTATCATCAACGTAAATCGGTACCTCGTATAGCTGCCCGCACGCACCCTTCAGTCTTTCGTATTCCTCGCTGCTGAGATACCCTCTTCTTACCCTCTGGCCGTCAACTTCGCTCAAGCTGCACAAAAATCTCTCCGCCAATTGCTGCTGGCCCATCTCTAAAGAAAATACCCCCACAGGCACTTTTTCATGAACACCCATATACTCAGCCATATTCAATGCCAGCGAAGTCTTACCCATGCTGGGCCTGCCGGCAATAATTATCATCTCGCCGTTCTGAAAACCGCAGGTCAGCCCGTCAAGCTCGTGGTAACCCGTAGCTATGCCGGTCACATGCATCCCTTCGCGCTTCTCTATAAGCTCGAAGCTCCTCGTAACCAAATCTTTTATCAAGGCCACAGCACCTTTTATATTTTTGTCCGTGATGGCAAAAATCTTCCGCTCCGCTTCATCGAGCGTCTCACTGGTTTCCGTACTCTGCTCGTACGCCTCCTCTAAAATCTCGCCGGCTGCACCAATAATATCACGCAACAAGCTCTTGTCTTTAACAATCCCGGCATAATACATCACGTTGGCACTCGTCGGCACCGAGTCCACTATCTTACCAATGTATTCCACTCCACCCGCATCATCCAACTGCTTCCGTTTCTCCAGCTCATCTCGAAGCAGCACCCCATCTATCGCCTCCCCCGTGTGTCTTTCATAAAGCGCAATTAGCGCACTAAATATGTAGCGATGCTCCTGGCGGTAAAAATCGTCCTCCCTCAATTGCTCGATAACTGACCCAATACAATCAGGGTTGATAAGCATAGACCCCAACACCGCCGCCTCCGCAGCCACCGACTCCGGCATACGCCGCAAGCCCGCCTGCGCACCCCGAGCCACCGCCGAGAGTGGCTCTACAGCCGCACTTCTACGGACAGACCTCTTGCCGGTCGTTATTTTTGACTTCGACGCTGTACCTTCCATGTCAACGCTCATTATATTGCCCTTCCCTTTTAATTCAATCATTTTTTATAACAATACGTGCCAGACTACAGGTCGGGCACGTGCCGCCCTATACCGGCTATCTTAGCCAAAATAACGCAGTAAAAGGGAAAGCAGGTAGCACGGCCATCTTGGCCGTGTCTTGCCATTAGCATCTTCACGGGCTGGAAGCCCGTGATACTAAGCCACTGCCTCATGGTATAATCCCCTTTCCACGGCTAATTTTTTTAGATAATTCCGATATATTGCATTGCAGGACCCTGCACATATTCTCAAGCTCCTGAATCGGCCGGCTTGCAAGAATTTCCCACAGCTCACCAGCCGAATAATTTTTAAGCTCTAAAATCCTTTTCGTAACCTTCTTTTTTATCCTCTCGTCAAGACGATAGCTCATTTTTGCCTCCGCCGGAAAATTCAATCTCGCGAACACGCCGAAATACTTTACCGCCGCCTTGTCGTATGCCCTCGCCGCCTCAACCTCATCATCAAAGGACCCAATCCAAATGACCTTATATCTATAGCCTATCTGGACGCACCACTTTTTAACTCTTTTATGCCACGTAACTCCCTTGTACTTACTGATTCCCCGTCTTATTGCTCTTTGGTTCCACTGATTCTGGCTCTGGTCTGCAATTCGCAAATTTTGTTTACGATTATCCAGCCCACCGCCGTTGACGTGGTCTATCGGAACATTTTTTGAGGGATTCATAATTTCCCTGTGCATAAATTTCCCCTTGCTGTTTTCCGCGTATCGGCTGTACTGGCTTTTTCTCGGCTTTGTGATGTACCATCTGCATTGTGATATTTCTTCGTAATCCTCCGGGTCTATCTTTGCAAAGTATGGCCTGCCTTTACCGAAAAGAGGCACAACGCAGAACTCACCGAATTCATCTTCATCGAGAACGAAATCGAATTTTGCCCCTGCCCCCGCGTCTTCTGACGCGAGTCGGTGCGGGGGTTTAATTTTTCCCATAACCCAGCTCTTTTTTCATAATTGACATAAAGACCGCCGCCGGATTTCTGCAATCCGGCATGGTTGCCTCCTGTGCAAATCGCAGGACCTTTTCAAGAATTTCCGGCTGAAATTCCTTGTCTTTTATTTTTCT
>CAZZHL010000045.1:0-11373 GCA_964653945.1 uncultured Pirellulales bacterium | reverse complement strand
CAATTAGCAGGCAGAAACACGGAATCAACATTGATTGGAGCAGCAGTAGGCGGCACTGCCGGCTACATGATAGGCAATGAGCAGGACAAGAAAAAGGCCAAGGCAGAAACAGATGCGCTTCGGCAGGAAATGAACACTGTCACGGTCAATGTCACCAACAGCAATGGCTCTATTACGCCGGTTACGCTCAAAAAGCAAGGCGTTGGTTATGTTGGTCCGCGAGGCGAGTATTACAACAAGCTGCCGACATCCGAACAGCTAAAGCCAGTATATGGCTTTTGAAAATTGGTGATTGGTAATGGTTCGACTTTGCTCACCGTCTTGAGCTTGTCGAAAGATTGGTGAGTGGTAACTATTACACTATTTAACCAGTCCCGTAAGGGATGGCCAAGCCCATTGCCATTTAACCGGTGACGTTACGTAGGATTATAGCTAAGGTCCGAGTAGCCAGGTTGCTTTCGGGGCTGGTCAGGCCATTTCAATTCATCAAACAAAAACTCAGTGGCCTGGCGTATCATCACAGCCGGCATACAAGGACACATTTCAAGCGAACCAACCACATCATTGTTGCATTTGCTTAAAGTATTCAGCAGGTATTCCCACTTTTCACGTGATATACCACCCTGCAAGCCAGGTGGCACGTGGTCATCCATTTGGCCGTAATTGTCGGTCAGGTGCAAATGAGCCACTCTCGGAGCCAACTCATCCACGTACTGCTTGAAGGAAAATTGCGTATCCAGATTGGCATAGCCGGTGTCAAAACAATACAAGAGAGACTCAAATTTTTCACCGACCTCCTTGAGTACCGGCAGCGAGCCGGTTTCGAGGCACAATTTGACTCCGCTACGCTCAGCCAGATTGACTACCTCGGCAGTAAAGCCGTCAAGTGCCGCAACGCGTTCTGCAGACTCGCAGCTTCCGTTGATGCCCAAGCTTCGTAAATCAGCTACAATATTCGCCTTGAGCTGCTTGGCGCACTCGATTTGCTCATTCCACTGCTCCAATGTTGGTCTATCGTCGCGAGAACACATTGAGACCAGCATACCATCAGTAGCGGCGACTAACCTCGGCCAATTACGCCTCTTATAACGGCACTCGTCCTGGCCTTTTAGATGTGGCAATAACTCTATCCCGAAGCCCAATTCCCTTAAGAACTGGCATTCCTGCTCAAAGGAAAGCGGGTGCTCACGACCCCAAAATACCATTGTGGAAACTACATACCTGATTCGCATTATGCCGGCTCCATACCCAACTGATACATGCGCCCATACGCCCTCCTATATAAAGTTTAGCCACTGTATTATCGAATCAAAATAAACATGCCTTCAAAGTTTCTTAAAAATCGAGGTGCTTTTCAGGCCGGTAATGTTTGGTTTTTAGCGAAAAGACTTGTCCCGATGAGTCGCAGACACGGGGGATGAGCGCCGGAAACCCTTTTTGGCCGAATAATACTCATATTTCGTATTGAGCAACGAAAAGAATTGGCGTAGGGGAGTGATAAAAAATTAAGACTCAAAAGAAAAAAGCCTATCATCAGCGAGGGCAACCCGAAGCTGAGCTATAGTCTGGAGATAACCCTCCCCAGCAGCCCTTCTGAATGTAGTACAAATCATCAAAATCATCGCAGGTGGCCGGCACATATTCGTACGGACCGTCCATACCGTCCCCAGGCGTCATATCAATCGGGTCACCCGGCACTGCGAACTCCCGAGTTGCTACATACTTGTTTACCCTTGCATATATTATTGTCCACATGCCTTTCCACTTGCGGTGTTCAATGTGGCCATCTGCAAAACTCAGGCACACTCCGCCACCGTGTCTCGATGGCGGGTTGTCAAACCAACGTTCGCGCCCATAAAAAACACCGAAGCTATCAGGCGTTACAAAGCCCTCATCAATAAAAACCATTCTTTTTGCCGGTGGCGGGCTATGAATTTCCGACATTTTTTTAATCCAAACACCCGGCCTTCCTTTTACATCGCCTCTGATAATGGTCAAACCATTCATGCCGTCCATTATCGAGTATGTCAACATCTCTCCGCGCTGACCGGTTGGACAACGATAAAGCTTTAAATTTTTACAATAGGGCCACAACGCTCCGGCTTTAATCGCCTCTGTTTGACATTTTATAGTAGTGCAATCGATGGCATTTCCTACCCAAGGAGTCTCCCACCACGTCGGCGGGTAATTAATGCAGTCTCCATGATCGCAGTCCCAGTCAGGAACATCAGCTCTACCCTTCGTACCAATTGGCGCTCCATTAACAATCCTGCCATCATTATCATCCGCATATTGATACCAGGCAAGAGACAACTGTTTGAGATTGCTAAGGCAGACGGCACGTTTGAACCGCTCCCTTCCCCCGCTGCCAATAGCACCGAGGCTCATCAACAAAAAAACCAAGCAAACCAGAACAACAGCAATGTCTTTTTTCGTAAAAGCTATTTTCGATTTCATAATCTTATTCTCCAATTAGCCATTTATCCGCCACGGCGGATACGCCTGCACTACGGACAGTTCAGGCAGTTGGGCTCAATACCGGGGCCACTTGGTATAGGCGGTGCAGCCGGTTCCAATATATTCCAACTGCTCAAAAGAACAGCTAAGTCGTTGTAATGGACACGGTAGTATCCGGTCTTCGTGTCGCCTTCTGCTTTATGGTCAAAGTCGGCACAGATGTTAGGGTCAGGCCAGACAATCCCCGGACCTCCTGGGTATGGGTCTCCATAATTCGGCTCCATTATATTCCAGGTAGACAGCAGCAGACTCAAGTCTTTGTAATGAACATAGTAGTATCCGCTCTTCGCGCTGCCTTCCCTCTGATCATCTATATCACCATGACACTGCCTCGGACAGCACCAGCAGAGCGGCTTACCAACCGCAAGCCATTCATCATAATCTTCGTGCCCACATGGAAAACACCCTACATCCCAGACTAATTTCGGATAATCTACTCCCTCATTAATCATCCATATCTCATCTGTGCCGTTTTCCATCTCACATACAAAATCCCAGCCGGCATATGTAAATGTGCTTTCAGTCTGCATTTGTTCAGTTGGCAGGCCTGTCCCGCCGGCACTTGCCGTTTGACCGCTGGTGTTCACATCCCAGAAAGAAGCAGTCACTGCGCCTTCATCATTGAGTCCCACCAGCCCACCGAAACTAAAGAGACCAAGGTAGGCGCCTTCTCCTGAAACGCTGCCTGCTGAATAGCAGTTAGTTATCATTCCGCGATTATTAGAAACCAGCCCGCCGGCATAAATCATATTTTCAGGCAACGAATCATCGTGTCCCGAAACGCCGCCTGTCGAATAGCAGTTAGTTATCATGCCACGATTTTTTCCCACCAACCCGCCGACATAAATCATATCTTCAGACATATAATAATCGTGTACCGAAACGCTGCCTGTCGAATAGCAGCTATTTATCGTGCCGTAATTCCAGCCCATCAACCCGCCGACATAACTTACTCCTGAAACGCTGCCTGTGAAATGACATCTTGTAATTGTACTGTAGTCACTTACTCCCACCAGCCCGCCGGTAAAGCCCCCAGAAACATCGCCCGCGGAATAACAGCTTGTAATTGTGCCGTAGTCATCTACTCCTGCCAGCCCGCCTACCCACACGCTTCCCCGAACACTGCCTGTGGAGTAGCAGTTAGTAATTGTGCCATAATTATTCCATCCCACCAGGCCACCAATACAATACATCCCGTTGACCGAACACGTCGAATAACAATCACTCATACTTGCGCCGTGATTATACCCCACCAGCCCGCCGACAAAATTAGTATAACCACCAACATATATGTCTTCCTCGTTAATACTTCCCGTCGAATAGCAGTTGGTTATCGTGCCATAATAGCTGTATCCCACCAGACCACCGATATAATCTACCTCCTCAACTTCGATGTTAACATTTTCCATACTGATATTCTTCAGGTGGCCCGGGCCAGCCACATATCCAAACAGGCCAACGTAGTCTCTCGCTGTGCAAAAAGGGGCCAAATATGCGCAAACGTAAGTAAAATTTAGTATCCTATAGCCATTACCATCGAAAACCCCGGTAAATGGATTGTCCACATTTCCTATGATATTAAAATATGGGTCATAGCCGCCTGCATAGGCAGACAGGTCAATATCGTTCACAAGAATAAAATGTCCATCCAATTCGCACGGAAATGAATTAATTAAATTAAGCTCCTCCGCAGTAGAAATCTGATATGGGTCACCTTGCGTGCCACTTCCTCCAAGAAAATCTGATAGATGCGGCCCGGAATCGGGAATAATTTGGCCGGGTTTACCTTCCCACGCCAGGTGCGGATAGTCATTCCCATCATCAATCGTCCAGATACCATCGTTGCCACAGTCTCCCCAGCCGATGTAGGTACTTGCCATTTTCATTTCGGCTGTGGTTTTGCCGATTCCGCCGGCACTTGTGTTGCAGTCGCTCGTGTTCACATCCCAAAAAGAAGATAAAACGTCATTAGCTTCCCCTTTTGCCACCAGCCCGCCGACATAACTTGCATAACCTGTTCCCGAAACATTACCTATCGAATAGCAGTTTATTATCGTGTCGTAATTGGCTGCAACTAACCCGCCGAAACGCATGTATTCTCCTGAAACACTGCCTGTGGAATAATAACAGTTTATTATCAACCCCCCGTTGTATCCGACCAACCCGCCGACATCAGCCAAATTTGTACTGCTGACATCGCCTGTGGAATAACATTCCGCTATCACTCCATAATTGCCACACACAAGCCCGCCGAAATCATCGTATTCTCCTGAAACACTGCCTGCGAAATAGCAGCCCGTTATCGTGCCGTATTCATCATTGTCTCCCACCAGCCCACCACCTCCTGAAACACTGCCTGTTGCATAGCAGCTCGTTATTGTGCCATCATTGTCACCCACCAGACTGCCGACATAATGCTTCTTCGCGACATTGATATTAACATTTTTCATACCGACATTCTTTATTTGACCTGTGCCGGCCACATAACCAAACAGGCCGATATAACTTACATCATTTGAATCCCATGTAAAATTCCAGATTCTTTTGTCATTTCCGTCAAAAACGCCGGTAAACGGTCTGCCGGGCCCGCCAATTATGTTGACTTGTGTGCCCGTATAGTCAGCCATGTTGATGTCAGCTATGAGCGAAAAGTTTTTATCCCATTCGCACGGGAATAAACCAATTAAATTAAGCTGCTGGGCGGTAGAAATTAAATACGGCTCAGATTCAGTCCCGCTGCCGGATATGTAATCTGATAACTGCTGCTCGGGAATAGGTTGGCCGGGTTTACCCTCCCACGCCAAGTGCGGGTAGTCATTCCCATCATTGATAGTCCAGACTATTTCACCGCATCCGTTCCATCCAAAGTATGTGCCTGCAGTTTTCATCTCGGCTGTGGTTTTACCCGTTCCACCATCGCTGGTCGCCTGGCCGCTGGTATTTACATCCCAGAAAGAATTCAATACTCCTGCTGAGCCGTCCCCCACCAGCCCACCGACTCCGGCATCTCCTGATACGCTGCCTGTGGAATAGCAATTCGAAATCGGTCCCTCATAGTTACGTCCCACCAGCCCGCCGACTTTCTCATCTCCCGAAACGTTGCTTGTCAAATAGCAGTTAGTTATCGTGCCGTAATCATTGTATCCCACCAGCCCGCCGACCCAATCATTTCCTGTAACGCTGCCTTTGGAATAGCAATTAATTATCGTGCCTTGATGATTGTATCCCACGAGCCCGCCAAAATAGGATGAATACAACCCGCCATGGATGCTAACATTTTCGAGACCGAGATTTTTTATCCGTCCGCCAGAACCGACATATCCAAACAGGCCGACGTAACTCCTATTTGTGGAAACCCAGGTAAAGTTCCAGACCTTATGGCCATTACCATCAAAAACGCCGGTAAATGGGTGATAATCACTTCCAATAATATTGAACTGCGTGCCGGTGTAATCAGCCAGATTGATATCGGCAACGAGCAGGAAGTGCTTATCCCAGTCGGAAGTATTTGCGCCGATTGCGTTCATATCTTCCGCTGTGGCAATCAGATAGGGGTCGCCCGGCCCGCCCGTTCCGCCGCTATATTGGGCCTGTGCGGCAGCATTAACGCATAAAACCATCATTATCGCTAAGGCAACTATTTTGTTTCTCATTTTTTGCCTCCTTAAACAGAAAACCAAGCCCTTTTTTCATCCCGGCTATGGCGGGAAGACCTTCGCCAAAACAAGCTTTCTATCAGTAAAGTCCATGATTTGTGGAAAACGTTACAAAGTTTTTCTAAAATTTCTCAAATTTCTTGGAAAATACCGGAAAAACACGTAAGAATCCCGATTCTTCATCTGCTCCTCCTGAAAATCATTGGGAAAATCTCATTAACATATTATAACAATTTTTCAGATTTGTCAAGCATTTTTGATAGGTATTATCGGAAATTCCAGGTTGGTTATAAGAACAATTGGTGAAATGGTAACAAGAATACGACTTCTCGCTCTCAAAACGGCTGAAAGTCGTTAATTTATAAAAATTTCTATTGCAATACTTGTCGGTATCAAGTAGAATGCCCTGTTTCGGATATATAAGGGTACCTCAGTTATGAAAAAGAAAATACATCCAGAATATAATAAGGTGGTGGTTCACTGCGGCTGTGGTAATACTTTCGAGACCAGCAGCACGGCAAAAGAAATCCACGCAGAAATCTGCTCCATGTGCCATCCGTTCTATACCGGCAAACAAAAATATGTCGATACAGCCGGCCGAATAGAGCGATTCCAAAAGAAATACGGCACAAGCTACATCAAAGGGGCCCCAGTTTCCCCGCCGCCCCGACCCGCATCAGAAGACACAGGTGCAGACAAAAAGTCGGAAAACGAGAGCCCTAAGAATGACAAACCCGTCAAGGCGGAGCCTGACGAAGCACAAAAAGACCAGCATCAATAGCTACCTTGCCTCGTATAATAGCGTTTAGCATTTAGCTCCTGTTATATTTGCCATTTGCTATTCGCTATTTTTACTTTTACCCCGTTAGAAACTAACGTCTTATTTCCAATGGGATTTAGCGGACTCTATCTATGGCTGAAAAAAAAGACAGTTTGCTAACAAAGCTCGATGAGCTTGAGGCACGCTTTACCGAAATCGAAAAGCAGATTGCCGACCCGGCAATTTCCCGCGACCATACCAAGCTTATAGCGCTATCCAAAGAGCAGGGCAAATTAAAAGCAGTAGTTACTAAATATCGCAAGTACAAAAAAATTGTCGCTGATATTGAAGATGCCCAGCATATACTAAACGACAGCACCATCGATGAAGAATTCAAAGCGCTCGCACAGGAAGAGAAACAACAGCTCGAAGATAAAAAAAATACCATATTCACGGAACTTCAAAACACGCTGGTAATGGCTGATGAGCTGGCCATCGATTCGGTCATAATGGAAATACGAGCAGGCACGGGTGGAGAAGAGGCGGCTTTGTTCGCACGGGATTTATACAATATGTATGTCAAATACGCTGACAGCCGCAAGTGGAAGGTCGAGCAGCTCGATTTCAGCCCGGCGGAGATGGGGGGCCTCCGCGAAGCCATATTCAGCGTCAAAGGCGCCGGAGTATGGGCTGAATTAGGCTATGAAGGCGGCGGTCACCGCGTTCAACGGGTCCCGCAGACCGAATCACAGGGCAGACTCCATACCTCCGCCGCAACGGTGGCAGTACTGCCTGAGCCGGAAGAACTGGATATCCAGATAAATCCCGATGACGTTGTCGAGCATGTCAGCAGGGCCGGCGGACCCGGCGGACAAAATGTCAACAAGGTCAGCAGCGCCATCAAACTCGAGCATATACCGACGGGAATTACTGTTAGTATGCGGGACGAAAAAAGCCAGCATAAAAATCGCGCCAAGGCCTGGAGAGTTTTAAGAAGCAGGATTTACGAATATCACCAGAGCAAAGAAATGGCGGAACGAGATTCAAAACGCAAAACAATGATTGGCTCAGGCGACAGGTCTCAAAAAATCAGAACATACAACTACCCACAAAATCGCATTACCGACCATAGAATAAACCTGTCGCTTTATAACCTTGACAGGATAATGGCCGGCGATATGAGCGAGCTTATCGCCGCATTGAAAGATTACGACAAAGAACAAAGATTGAAAAACCTATAAAGACTTTAGTCTGGAGTCTTGAATAATGATAATCGTTGTTACCGGAATGGTCGGCGTCGACAAGAAAAGCTACCTTGAAAAAGTATGTCAATACGCGGCCAACAAAAACAAGAAAGTTCTGCTATGTAATGTCGGCGAAATGATGTACGCCGAAGCGCCAGATATTCCGCCCGGCATAATTCTTGATATACCAATCAAAAGACTAAGCTCACTTCGCCGCAGTGTCTTCAAAGATATCCTCGCAAAAGCCAAAAAAGCCCCCAACTTGATAGTCAATACCCACGCAACTTTCCGCTGGCGGCACGGACTGTTCCCAGCGGTGGACTTCGACCAAATGCGCCAACTCAACGCCGATATGTATATTTGTTTAATTGATGGTGTTATTGCTTTGCACAGCCGGCTCATCGAGGAGCACTCCATAGAACACTGCCTGAAAGACCTGATTGTCTGGCGGGAAGAGGAAATCATCGGTACAGAAATGCTCTGCAAAGGAGTTAATGAGTCAGTTCCTTTTTATTGCCTTGCCCGCGGAGCCGAAGAGCCGACCATTGAAACATTTTACAACCTTGTCTTCGACCGCTCATGCAAAAAAGCATATTTGAGTTTTCCAATGACCCACGTCGCTGATATGAAAAACATTCGAGAGGAAATCAACGAATTTCGGAGATTGATGAAACAATTTTTCATCTGCTTCGACCCTGCTGATTTGGAGGAATCCTATCTGCCACATTACGCACACAAGGCCGCCGAGCAGGGTTCGTATTTTGTCGAGGCGTCAGCATTAGGGCGAAAGGTCCGTCTTGAGCTGGCCCAGGTCCAGCAAATCGAACGCGATATCAACAGCCAGATATACGCCCGTGACTTTATGCTCATCGACCAGTCGGATATGATAATCAGCTTCATCCCGACACTGCCCGACGGCAGGGCGGCTGTATCCAGTGGCGTCGAAAGAGAGCTCCAGCACGCCCATGAGGCAGCTAAGCAGGTTTTCGTCATCTGGACGGCAAAGCAAAACCCCTCGATATTCGTTACACAAACGGCTACAAAAGTCTTTAAAAGTGTGAATGAGACGGTGACGTTTTTTGAAAAGAAAGGATACATAAAAAAGTGACGGACGTAAAAAAAGAACAATTAGCCAACTGCATTGACCATACTCTGCTAAGTGCCACGGCTACAAGTGAGCAAATCAGGCAGTTATGCGAGGATGCGAAAAGCTATGGCTTTTGTGCGGTATCGGTCAATCCGCGATGGGTGGCCTTGGCGGCGGAAAAATTACACGGCAGCAAAGTCAAAGTCGGCGGAGTGGTCAGCCTGCCTCTCGGTGCCGATACAACCAAAATCAAAGTTGCTCAGGCCAAAGAAGCCATCTTTGACGGCGCCGATGAGATTGATATGGTCGCTGACCTGGCGGCGATAATCGAGGGCGATGTAAAATATCTATCCAATCAACTACAGGCGGTATTGAAGGTTTGCCGGTCAATGAGGCCTGCTGTTGTGCTGAAGGTAATAATCGAATCGGCTGCACTTACACGCGAACAAAAGATATTTATCTGCCAACTCGCAGATAAGTGCGGCGTTGACTTTGTAAAGACAAGTACAGGGATGAATCCTGCCGGCGGGGCAACGGTCGAGGATATAAAACTAATGAAAGAATCAGCCCCAAGCTGTAAAATAAAGGCAGCCGGCGGAATCAGGACCGCCAAACAGGCGCTGGATATGATTGAAGCAGGAGCTGATAGAATAGACATCCTCGGGTGTGCAGATTATAAAAGAATTCAATGACATAAAAAGAACGGAATAAATATAGTATGATGTCACTCCTGCGAAAGCAGGAGTCCAGAAAAATAAAGATTAGGATGGATTCCCGCTTGCGCGGGAATGACATAGGGCAGGACAATCACAATGACAACAGGGACAGTTGTCGAAACAGATAATCGTCAAGATGGCTTACGCCAAAATGTTATTTGCAAACTGCACTACAAAAAAATCCGCGCAGCGATAGATTTACCCGCATTAAGTCAGATTTTCGCCAACCTAAAAAACGCATCCATTCTCGGCGGCAATCCGGCCAAAAAAGATGGAGGCAGATTCAGCTACTGGGCCGCTGAACCTAAAGAAGTATTTGAATTTAGAGCAGGCCAAAAAGAACCCTTTGAAAAACTGCACAAGGCCCTGACGAAATACAACCTTGAATCATACGCAATGCGCAATCCTGCCCTGAGCGTAGCCGAAGGGACTCAACACGCAGGAACGAAATTGCCGAAAGGAATTTTTTGCGGCGGATGGATTGGATACTTCAACTACGAACTCGGCCGATACATCGAGAAGCTGCCAAACGTACCACGGCCATCCTGGCCGTGGTATCACGGGCTGGAAGCCCGTGATACTGAACTTCAAATGCCGCTGATTCGACTGGCCTTTTACGACCGGCTTATCGCCTACGACCATCTTAAAAACGACTTCTGGCTGATTGCCGTACAGTTACCGGATGATATTGAAACACCACAGGATAAATTAGCAACCCTCGAAGAATTACTGGCCCAATCCCAAAGAATTCATGTAAAACCGCCTGCGTCTGCTGACCTTGAAACAATAGATTTTTCGCAAATCCAATGTAATATGGATGAAGATTATTACCTGCAAATGTTCGAGAAAATAAAGCGATATATCTATGACGGCGATGTTTACCAGATTAACTTCTCACAGCGATTCGAATGCGATTACAATGCCAAGCCGATAGACCTTTTCCACTGGCAAAACTATTACAACCCAAGTCCTTATTCGGCTTATATTGACAGCGGCGATTTTCATATAGTGAGCGCTTCGCCTGAGATGTTCATCACAATCACCGATGGCTTTATCCGAACCAAGCCGATTAAGGGCACCCGGCCATATATTGCAAACGATGCTCAAGCTAACAAAAAAAATCTCAACGAGCTGCTAACCAGTGAAAAAGAAAAAGCAGAACTAAATATGATAATCGACCTCGAACGCAATGACGTAGCCAGAATCTGCGTACCGGGGACCAGAAAAGTAATCCAGCCGAGAACTATTGAAACCTATCCTACCGTTTTTCACGCAGTAGCAACCGTGGCCGGAAAACTCCGCAACGAAATTACATTCTGCGATATCCTAAAGGCGATGTTCCCCGGCGGCTCTATCACCGGCGCTCCAAAAATCCGCTCGATGGAAATCATCG
>CAZZHL010000044.1:0-11459 GCA_964653945.1 uncultured Pirellulales bacterium | reverse complement strand
TTTGTGGCCCTTCGGTCGAAATGACATAAGCGCAAATTTTAATCGCAATTGGTATAATTTAACAAAATCTACTTTACTTATGAGTCTCTCTCTAATCTATAGGTAAATATTTGAAAGGTGGAAAAATGAAAAACAGAATCTATTTCATTGGTTTTGCCGTTGGTGTATTATTGAGCTGCCATATCCTCTTTGCCGAGAGCTTCGAGAATAATCGAATTGAGATATACATAAGCACCAGGGAAAATCTAACACAGGAAAACTACGTGCTCGAAAAGGAAATCGTGCGCTTTATAGATGAGGCACAGGCAAGCCTGGATATCGCGGTTCAGGAGCTGCGCTCAGGGCAAATTAACACAACTTCGAATCCTATCAAAGAAGCTGTTCTCCGGGCCGCACAGCGTGGATTGAAAGTTAGAATCATTGTTGAAGCAAGTTATTTGACGCCAAATTCCGACAATCTGAATACATTTGCGGAATTTTTAAACACTGAAAACATCTCTATTCAGGCAGACCGTAATCCGGACATTTTCCATAATAAATTCGTTATTCGTGATAAGGACAAAGATACTGCCGCTTTGCTCACGGGCTCGACGAATTTCACTGATACCGGCACAAGGCGACACTACAATCACATTTTGGTTCTTCACTTTACAGGCGAAAGAAAAGCTTATTTTGAAATCCTCGACCGCTACCAGGAAGAATTTGATGAGTTTCTATCCGGCACTTTTGGCAATAAGCAGCCATCACAAGAAGTAAAGACATATCGAATAGGAAATACCTATTTAACAGTTCTATTTTCTCCCGATAACGACCCTGATGATTACCTTCTGAAAACTGTTCTCGATGCAAAAGAGACCTTGGATGTTATGATGTTTACCTTCGGCTCAAACTCACCTCTTCTATCAGGAGTGATTAATCGTTTCCATGCCGTGAAATATATAGACCATGCACCGACAAACCAGCCCAAAGTCAAAGTCAGGGTCGGTATGGAAGGAAAACAGTGTCAGTACTGGTCCGCCTATTCAACACTGAAAAAACTTGGGGTCCCGGTCAAAATTGAAAACACAACTGCCAAACTTCATCATAAGGTCGGCATTATTGATAACAAAAAAGTCATCCTTGGGTCTTACAATTGGACGCTCTCCGCGAACGAAGACAACGATGAGAATGTGATTGTTATGAGTAATTCTGACATTGCAAATCTTTTCACCCAGGCTTTTGATGAACTCTGGAACGGCGTTCTTGTTGACCAGGACTAAGCATCTGGAAAAATCTAATTCTTGTCGGTCCACTTTCAGCGAACCTTAAAAAGCGTGGTTTTCGAGGCCCAACTCTCCTATAATGAACTGACAGCCCGCCGTCGCGGAGCCCGCTATGGCTGGCGTAGAACGGCAGCAAAAGCAGTTAAAAAAATAGAGACAAAATGAGTAAAGTTGCTCGAAGCATAATGTTGTTGGCCCTGGTAGCCATTGGAATATTCGCACTGCTGTCTGTCTTAGGGGCTTTCTACGGGGCGGAAAAAGCCAAGTTGCTTTTTAACTCGATTGCTCTTCAATTCTACTTCTCCGGATTCTTCGTTCTCATAGTAACCGGCTTTATGAAGTTCCGAAGTCTGTTGCGCAGGCCGGGGTTGTTTATGATTCACGCCGGCTGCTTACTAATCCTGGCTGGAGCAATGTGGAGCTCGCAATCGGGACATCGACTGTACTTTCGGCTCTCCGGCAATCACAAGATACCTAAGGGATATATGATTATTGAAGAAGGATTTGAAGAAAAGCACTTATTTTCAGATGACTTCATGCAACCCTTAGTTGAATTGCCCTTTACTATCAAGCTTAAAGATTTTCGTATCGAGTACTATGATAAACCATCGACTTCAGTGCTAAATATCATAACGGCCGATGGTCAGCACCTGCAGCTTCCTGCCGAAGTTGGGCAGACGGTCTCTCTTGGGCAGGGAAAAAACGAAATCACTGTTTTACGCACCTTCAAAAATCTTAAGGTACGCACGTTGGATGGCCAAAGAGTTGTGACGGATGAAGAAGGAACCGGTTTCAACCCGGCTGTGCAGGTCGAAATTAAACAGCCTGATGGCAGCAAATACACACGTTATGTCTTCGAGCTTTTTCCAGACTTTGAGCAGGGCGACGATGCACTGCAACTAAGTTTTGTCTCACATGAACCCCCGGTTATAAGGGATTTCTTAAGTGAAGTAGTGGTCATAAAAACCTGTCCCGAGCGAAGTCGAGGGGATGGCAAAGAAATATTAAGTAAAGTAATTGAAGTAAATCACCCGCTGCACTACGGCGGATACCATTTTTACCAGCATTCGTATGATGCCGAAGAGGGCAAATATACTATTCTTTCAGTAACATCTGATTCGGGTCTGTATTGCGTATACGCCGGATATTGGATGCTTTGCCTTGGTGTAATCTGGCATTTCTGGCTCAGACACATCGCCAGTTCATCCTTCGTAGCAGCGCTACTGCGGAGAATGGACCGGTTAAAATCAAAAACAGAAAAATAAGATAAAATTAAAATGGCAATAAAATATACATATCAGGGTCTATTAATTTACCTGACGATTGCGGCATACCTTTTCGCCTTTGTAGCTCGCATTGCAGGCAGAAAACCTGTCCTCCGTAGCCTTGGCGAAGGAGGAAAGGCCGCTCAGATTCTTTATCTGGCTGGTTTTATTGTCGCAACCGCATCTTTTGGCTACCGCTGGTATCACGTTCGCCACGTACCCTTTCAGAATCTTTTCGAAGTTTTCATAGCTATGGCAATGGCGGTTTATCCACTCTCGATTTTTTGCAGGCGTTTTCTTCGTGTCGGAGGCGAGGCAGCGGATATGCTTATTGGAGCCATCGTACTGGTCCCTGCTGGCTTCGTATTCCATGCAGAACCACAACGGCTGCCACCTGCTTTACAATGCTGGCTGTTCGCCCCGCATGTAGCGGTATATCTGCTCGCTTATGTGATAATGGCAAAAGCAGCGGTGCAGGCACTATGCCAACTCAAAACCGCGGGAGATAGCACCGATTCTTCTCTTATCCCTTATGAAGAAGGCACGTACAGAATGATTTGTCTTGGTTTTCCGCTTCTGACGTTAGGGCTAATCATGGGAAGCTGGTGGGGCAAACTCGCCTGGGGCGACTATTGGGACTGGGACCCGAAGGAACTTTGGGGGCTCGCTTCATGGCTGGTATATGTGGAATACTTTCACGTAAGATACCTGTTCGGCAAAAGATATCCGCGATTGAACAGCTCAATTGCAATTTTAGGTGCCGTTGTGATTATAATAACACTTCTCTGGGTCAACTTATCCCGTCTCTTCTCCGGCCTGCACAGTTACGCTACTTAGCTTGTTATTTGCGCATCTCTGGTCCGAAACGGGCATCGAGCTTAAAGAGTCGCTTCGCAGGCAAATTAAGGACCTGCGAGCTTTCAAGAGATAGAGATGTGCGAATCTGCTCAAGAATATTCTCTATCCTTTCATCATTAACTGCGATGATGGTGAACCAAATATTGAATGTATCCTTGCCCGCCGCCCCGCCTTGCGTCGGGAGACGCGGGGGCTGGCGCAGATAGCTGTGGGTTACTTCAGGGAATTGGCCTATTATTTCCGCAGCCTGGTCAACACATTCCGGCTTAACGCTAACCGCCGCCAATGTGCTACTAAACCCAAGTTTATTTGAATCAAAGCTCGCACCCAGTCGACGAATTATCCCCTCATCAAGCATCCTCTGGACGCTGTGCCAAAGCTGGTCGGATGAAATTTGTAACCTGTCCGCTATAACCTCGTAAGGCCTTTCATTTAGAGGAAAGTTGTCCTGAAGCTCTCGCAGTATCTGTGAGTCGTTTTTATCCATCAAAAACCTTTCTGCTCTTTTTTGCCACAAAGGCACTAAGACACAAAGACTATAATATATTTATTTTTTATTTTCGTGACTTTGTGTCTTCGTGGCCAAATTTTTCTGCCTGGACAATCCTATCTTTTCGCTTGACCGTAGTGTACCAAATCACTATACAAGATTCAATGCCGAATGGAAAAGTCTATCTTGTTGGCGCAGGGCCTGGTGACGCAGAGCTTATCACCTTAAAGGGCTATCAGTTAATATGCCAGGCCGATGTCATTCTCTACGACCAACTTATACCGCCGGAACTATTGCCGCTGGCCAAACCAACCGCTGAGCTAATACCTGTCGGCAAACACGCGGGCAAACATACCCTTCCCCAGGAAAAGATAAACGAGCTTTTGATTGAAAAAGCAAAGGAAAACAAAATTGTCGTCCGGCTCAAAGGCGGCGACCCATTTCTCTTTGGCCGAGGAGGTGAGGAGGCCGAAGCCTTCGCCGAGGCAAAAATAAATTTCGAAGTCGTGCCCGGCGTTACCAGTGCGTTGGCTGCTCCTTCTTACGCCGGAATCCCGCCTACTCACCGCGACTTTACCTCCAATGTTGCTATCGTAACCGGACATCGTCGGGATAAACTTGCCCCCGCGAAAGCGGGGGAAGAAATCGAAATACCCAAAGCAGGTACCATCATTTTCCTTATGGGTGTGGCCAATATACAAAAAATCGTTGACTCGCTTCTCAAAGCCGGCTGGTCAAACAAAACCAAAATTGCTGCTATCGAAAATGGTACTTTTTACAACCAGAGGGTCATTACCGGCACTCTTGAAAACTTTGTTCAGATAGCCCAAAATGCCAATCTGAAACCTCCTGCCGTCTTTATTGTAGGCAAAGTTGTAAGCCTGCATCAAAAACTGAACTGGCTGTCTTCAAAACCAAAGGTGCTTGTCCTCGGCACACATCCAGAGAAATACAAACATCTCGGCACCATTGTACATCGCCCGATTGTCAAGTGCATTGCTCTTGATAATTATTCACACCTTGAGAAAGTCATAAAACAGCTTCAGAGCTTTGACTGGCTGATATTTACCAGTCCTAATGGCGTCCGGTTCTTCTTCGAACAATTGCGTCTTTCAGGCCTTGACGCCAGAGCACTACACAAGACAAAAGTTGCCGCCATCGGCAAGACCACCGCTGCTGAGCTTTCCGCTCGCGGCATATCGGCTGACTTAGTACCCGCCGGAAGGCGTCCTGCGGAGGACAATGAATCGAGCGCAGGCCTGCTCGAAAAATTCAGTAAGTACCACGGCCATCCTGGCCGTGGTATCACTGGCTGGAAGCCCGTGATACGAGTGCTTATTCCGCGAGCCGAAGTCGCCTCATCCGAATTGCCTGAAGGTCTCACCCAACTCGGTGCAGCGGTTGAAGTTGTTCCTGTTTATAAAACTATAGAGATAGAGCCGGCCGAAGTTGATTTTGATTATATCGATATAATACTATTTACAAGCGGTTCTGTTGTCAGGGCATTTGTGAATAAATTCGGCAAAGTACCTTCCAGCATCAAGGCATACTGCCTCGGCCTCCCGACATTGGCCGAAGCAAAAAAATACGGCATTGACGCCGAGCTTATGCCTCGACCGTAAGTACCACGGCCATCCTGGCCGTGGTATCATGGGCTGCTCCTCGACTTCGCTCAGGGTGGTGAGCTTGTCGAACCAGAAACCTGTGACACAAGGAAACCAAATGAAATCACTGCAAAAAAGCAACAAGCTGTTTAGAGATGCGATAAAGGTAATACCTGGCGGGGTCAATAGTCCCGTTCGTGCCTTCAAGGCAGTTGGTAAAAAGCCAATATTTATCCAAAAGGCAAAAGGCCCGTATCTATATGATGTCGACGGCAACAGGTACATTGACTACTGCCTTTCCTGGGGCCCAATGATACTCGGCCATGCACACACCCAAGTTCTCAATCAGGTAAAAAAAGTAATGGCCAAAGGAACCAGCTTCGGCATACCCACTGAACTTGAAACACAGCTTGCAAAAATGCTCGTCCAGGCCATAGACTCCGTTGAAAAGGTACGCCTGGTTAGCTCCGGCACCGAGGCCGTTATGACTGCCATTCGACTTGCCCGTGCTTGTACCGGTCGAGATAAAATTATCAAATTCATCGGCTGCTATCACGGCCATGTTGACCACATGCTCGTCAAAGCCGGCTCCGGCGCAATGACCTTTGGTACTCCAAGCAGTCCGGGTGTCCCAAAAGATTTTACAAAACATACAATCCTGCTGCCGTACAACAATGTCGATATGCTCGAAAAAGCATTTAATAAATACAAAGGCAAAATTGCAGCCGTAATAGTTGAGCCGGTCGCGGGAAATATGGGAGTAGTATTGCCAAAGAAAGGGTTTCTTTCGACCATCAGAAAATTATGCAATAAATATAAAAGCATACTAATCTTCGACGAAGTAATCACCGGTTTTAGAATCAAATACGGCAGCGTAGTACCACGGCCATCTTGGCCGTGGTATCACGGGCTGGAAGCCCGTGATACGAACATAAAAACAGACTTGACCTGCTTGGGTAAAATAATCGGCGGCGGCTTTCCGATAGGCGCCTGTACAGGTAAGCAGAAGCTTATGGATAAACTGTCCCCACAGGGTCCAGTCTATCAGGCCGGCACCCTTTCAGGAAATCCGGTCTGTGTCGCCGCAGGCATCGCAACTTTAAAGCTGCTAAAAACGAAAGGAACTTATCCCGCTTTAGAACGTTCGACAAAAAGACTCTGCGATGGAATCAGCCAGGCACTTCAAAAACAAAAAGTAAAGCATACTATAAATCGTATCGGCTCAATGTTTACTGTGTTCTTCAATCCCGGACCTGTAACTGATTACTCCTCGGCGGCAAAGTCCGACACTGCGATGTACGCAAAATTTCATACTGCAATGCTGAAAGCCGGAATTTATCTACCCCCATCGCAGTTCGAGGCCTGCTTTGTCTCAACCGCACATAAACAAAGTGACATCGCTCAAACAATCGCAGCCGTTCATAAGGCCAAACTCTAATCAGACATCGGGAAAATCTCCCCAGCGCTTTTTAATTCTGCCAATTTGTCTGCATCTAAACCGATTTCGTCATCTGTCAAATAACACGCCGGCTCCGGCGCCCACGGGTCGCCAAAATGCAAATCCGCCCGCACCCTAAGACTCCCCCCGCATCCATCGAAAAACTTACAAACTCGGCATCTACCCTTTATAAAACTTCGCCGGTCTTTCAACCCGCCAAGCAGCGCGTCGCTCGTATCCATCCAAATTTGGCTAAATGGTCTTTGCCGCACATCGCCGAGTGAATAATGTCCCCAGAACTGGTCGGGGTGAACCTTGCCGTGAAAATCAATACAGCCGATTCCAACTCCGCTGCTATATAGTCCGCCGCCATTCCAGGTCAGTAGTTTCCAGACATCATCCGCTCGGTTTGGGTCTTCCTTCAGTAATTTCAGATATAAATAAACGCCGTCAACATGGTTATCAACCGTTAAAATGTCTGTTTTCCTACCGGCTTGTTTAAGCTGTTTTGTCCGGGCTAAAATTTTATCAACGGCATCTCTTGTCTGAGTGTGAGTAAGTGCTTCATCAACCATAGTCTTTCCTCTTCCACTCGGTACGAAATGGTAGAAGCACGCCCGCTCAATATCATTTGCTTCGAAAAAATCGAACCATCTCTCCAAATCCTTGATATTTCTTTTGGTCAAAGTCAATCTAAGGCCGACCCGCACACCGGCATCCTGACAGTTCTTAACACCCTGAACCGCCCTGTCAAAAGCACCGGCTACACCTCTGAACTCGTCATTGACCTTTCCTATCCCATCAAGACTGATACCCACATACGAAACTTTATGCTGATTTATTTTCTTGGCCACATCTTCTGTTATCAACGTACCGTTTGTTGAAATCACCGTGCGCAGACCTTTTTTGACCGCATAATCAAGCAACTCGAATAAATCATCCCGCATCAATGGCTCTCCGCCGGAAAACAGCACCGATGGCACGCCAAACTCAGCCAAGTCATCTAAAACTTTTTTCGCCTCTTTCGTTGACAGCTCATCGTCGGCCTTGTCGGTGCCACTATCGTTATAGCAATGCACGCACTTTAGATTACA
This sequence comes from uncultured Pirellulales bacterium, assembly GCA_964653945.1. GTDB lineage: Bacteria > Planctomycetota > Phycisphaerae > Sedimentisphaerales > Anaerobacaceae > CAZBWE01. The sequence goes on along the minus strand of CAZZHL010000044.1, from coordinate 3,448 downwards.
CGCTCTGGTTATATTCCATACAACGATAGGCCGTCTCTCCGATGCACTTTTCGGCACAACACCTGTGCTCTCGTCCGCCCCTTCTTCACCATAGCGAATCCAGTCCCCCGGCGTAACTTCACCACAATATAATTTGCTTATATTTATCATAGACTAATCTTAAAAACTAAAAAAATTCAATGAACTGCTTCCGGCGGAATGTACGCACAAAAAGGTTCTTCAGCCATATAGTTGCCCGTAACGGCGTATGCCCTGCCGCGACATCCACCGCATACGTGTCTATAACCACAAATGCCGCATTTGCCTTGGAGCTTGTCACTATCCCGCATTCGTGCAAGGTCCTTGTTGTTGTACCATATATCAGAAAGTTTATCTTTCAGGATATTGCCGCACTTTACAGGCAGATAACCACACGGAAATACATCTCCCTGATGCCCGACAAACAATACACCAAGCCCTGCAAGGCATCCGCGTGAAGATTTTCGATTTTCAATCGGCAATTGCTTCTGCCTGATGACTCGTTCATAGTGAGGCCCGCAGGTTACCTTTATTTGCAGCTCACCCCTGTCCTCCGACTTGTCCGGCGTAGCGAAAGCGAAGTCGGAAGCATTAGCGAAGGAGGAACGGCCATCCAGTTCGCAAATCTCAAGCAGTTTCTGTTCGTACTGTTGTGGTGAAAGCATATCCGTTTCAGCCAGCTCCTGTCCGCAGCCGACCGGAACCAACATAAATATATGTACTGCTACAGCACCAAGTGACTTAGCCAACTCGTAAATATCCTCTAACTGTTCGGCGTTATGTTTAGTCAAAGTAACATTTATCTGAAAAGGCACGTTTTTATCACGAAGATGTCCAATACCCTCAACCGCTCTCTCAAAGGAGCCATCCAACTGCCGCAGTTTGTTATGAACCTCAGCCGTTGCACCATCGAGACTCACCGCAACTCTTGCAATCCCGCTGTTACGTATCTTCTCGGCTGTTTTCTCATTTATCAATGTCCCATTAGTCGCAAGAGCAGGGATAATCCCAATAGACCCGGCATAGGCAATCAACTCGAATAAGTCTTCGCGGCACAATGGTTCACCCCCTGAAAAAACCAACATCGGCATCACAGATTGGCTTCTTCCCAGCTCAACTAACTGCTCTATCAAATCTTTCGCCTGAGCCGTTGTTAAATCTCTGACAGCCGCTTCGTTAGACTCCAGACGACGACAGTGCGCACAGGCCAGATTGCACTTTATCGTTGTCTCCCAGAACAAAAGTCTCAGGACTTGTCTGACGGCAGTCACGACTTGTTTCGACCCTGCGTCCTCCTTCACGACTACATATCCTCCTTACTTTCCGACTCGTCGGACGAGTCCGATTCGGATGCAATTTCCTCTGCCCGCTGCACGATACTATCAACCAGCCTTGCCGCCTCAGCCGTGCCGTTCTCCTTAGCAACAGTGTCGATATTCTTTATAACGCAATGCAGAAGCTTATTGACAACTCGATTGACCATCATCTCAAGCGCCTCTTTGCAGTCGGCATCTTTCCTCGCTCCTGCGAAAAATCGCTCCAGCTCATTTTGACTTATCTGGGTAAATTTCTCTTTCATCCGTCCTATTAATGGCCCTATGTCCCTGGCTCCGAACCAATCCATAAACTCGGCAACGCTCTCTTCAATAATCTCCATGGCTCCAGCCATATCCTCTTCACGGGCCTTTCGATTCTGCGAAACCACTTCAGAAAGGTCATCGATACTATAAAGGTACACATCCTCTATTTCATTCACAGATGGCTCAAAGTTTCTCGGCACCGCAATATCGATAATCAAAAGTGTTCCTCTTCGGCGCTGACCAACTATTTTCTCGAATGTTGTCTTATTAAAAAGAAAATCTGTCCCTGCCGCTGAGGATATCACAATGTCTGCATCAATTAGATTTTCCTGAAGCTCCTCCCACTTTCCGACAGAGACTGAAAACCGCCTTGCCATATCAAGGGCTCGTTCGTAAGACCTGTTGACAATCGTTATGCCCTTGCAGCCGGTCTTCAAAAGATGCTGTACAATCAGCTCCCCCATCTCGCCGGCACCAATCACGACAACTTTCGCCGATGAGATATCGGCAAAAATCTGCTTCGCAAGCTCCACCGCCACTCCCGCAACACTCACTCGCCCCTGTGAAATCGAGGTAGTCGCATACACCTTCTTGCCGGCGGTAAATGCACAGTGAAACAGCCGATTCAGAACCTTTCCGGTGCTCTGGACAGAACATGCGAGCCGGAAACTATCCTTAACCTGCCCGATTATCTGCGGCTCACCCACTACCATGCTGTCCAGACTCGAAGCAACCATCAGCAAATGTCTGACCGCATCACCATCGTTGTAGAAATACATAAATGAACGAAACTCTGTCACGTCGATATTGTGAAACTCGGAGAAAAACTTGGCTATCGTTTCGGGGTCGATTGCCTCCGTGCGCCTGCAGGCACAGTACAATTCAACTCGATTGCACGTTGACAGCAGCACAAACTCCGCTTCGTGAAATCTGTTCTTTAGCTCTCTCAGCGCATCGAGCGTCCTGTCAGCATCAAACGCCAACCTCTCACGAATATCTATCGCAGCTGTTTTGTGATTTAATCCTACAACCAGAATCTTCATTGTTGTCCCAATTCCATAGCATTAAAACCGGTAAAATCATGCTGAGTCGTACCTAAAAGAGCCGCTCCCAAAATCGCAAACAGGATAAGAACAAAGACCGCTATCGTTATATACGCCCTGATTTTACCACTGTGCAAAAGCTGGCGATTAAATATAAGCGAAACTAACAGAAGAACCCATGCTCCAACGATGGGAGTAACCTTTCCATCGGTCAGCCAGTCGGTAATACTCATTCCCAGCAGTGAAATAAGGCCCACACCACTTATCATTCCTATCGTAATCAGTACAAAGCCGGCCCTTATCCCAAAAATCGTCATCCGCTCAAGCTTTTCGATATTGGGTATCCTGCCGAAGACCTGCATAACCTTTTTTTGCTTTAGCCGGCGTTTGCCGAGCAAATAAATAATTGCGTTAGCCGTTGCAAACGCAATCGACGCCCCGCCGAGAATCATCGCGATACCGTGGGCAATCGCCCAGGGTGTAGCGGCTATTTTATGAGGTTCTAAGGCCGGCTTGGCAACAAACCCGGTCATTAAAATCATCGCAAAAATCACCCATACCATTACCGAACCAAACCAAACCTGCTCAATTGCGATACTGAGAAAAAGAAATACCAGGCCGAATACGATAGTAAGCACAATCATCGACTCGAATAATCCAGTCAACGGGACTGCTTTTAGCTCAACAGCTCGAAGTATCAATATCACCGATTCAAGCGTTACCGCCAGCGAAATAAGTGGTAAAAGAAATCGCCTGCATTTTTCACCATCAGTGAATAACTGCAAAATACCAACGAGCGCCGCTGCA
>CAZZHL010000043.1:9526-11606 GCA_964653945.1 uncultured Pirellulales bacterium | reverse complement strand
TTGCATCAAGGACTGCATCGGATATGTGGTCAGCCACTTTATCAGGGTGGCCCATCGTTACTGATTCGCTGGTGAAGAGATACTTGCCTGTGTTACGATAATGATTGCTGTGGAAGGTTTTTTTTGCCATTTGTTATTTCCCTTTTTAAAGTTTGTTGTTCGTCGTTCTATATATTATGAACCATCGTTGATTGTCCAGTCGTAGCTAAGGTATTTTACAGTATAGTTTTTCAATTCGAGAAAAGATACATCGCTATCGGGAACATAATTAGTAATGAAATTCAAAACGGCCCCTATTGCCGGCTCCTGGTCCTTGAATTTTTTATCCGTGCCATACTTTTTGAGAAAGTATTGTCCATGCCAGGTTGGTTTAAGTATAGCAGACAGATAAACTACGTTGTTTTCTCTATCAATTTTAAATGCACCCGGGCTGGACAGGAATTTTTTGCACTGCTTGTCTAACTGCTCGTTCAGTTTGTGTCCGTAATATGGCTCATTATTCAAAGGTGGGCTGGAGACACTTGCGTGGGTTATGGCCAGGAATACTCTTGGCTCATCAAACTCTTTGCGGAAAAAACGCTGGTCAATTTCCGAAAGTGTAAATTCCTCACCCATTACAATAAATTTACTTCTCCAAATTCCATCAATATTTTTGTCGATGTGCCTGATACTGTAAGGCCCCCACAAAATGCGGAGTATTCGGCTTGACTTAATAGGGTAATTATCTGCAATTACCTTGAACATTTTTGTGTTGTATGCATTAATCCAGAAAGCGATTTTGTCTTCTTTAGGCCAGGACTTATATTCCTTTGGGTCAAGCTTGGCAAAATTATCGAGGAGCTTGTTTAACGCTGGTTTGTTTCGCCTTAACGTTTCATAGTTTACCATGCCTTTATCGTCGACAAATTCTTTTAAGATGTCGGCATAGTTGTCGTAAAAAGAAACTTTGGTGGTGGACTTGACCTTGTTGGGTTCGGCACTTGGTAGTTTCGTTTCAGCAGGGCCAATCTCATTAGGTTCAACCTGGTTAGGTTCTGGCACGGGGGGCTTGATTTTCGGCGGCTCAGCTTTTGGTGGTTCTGGTTTCAGGATTTCGGTCTCCTGCGGCTGGGCCTGTGGTTGTTTGGTAGGCTCTGGCTTGCAGCCTAAAAAGAGCATCAATACCATTTGAAAACTTATGAGAATAATGAAATGTTTAGCCATTTTTAACCTTCGGATAAACGATTGTTTAGTTTCTTTAATTATTAAAATTGCTCAATTTACATTAGCATCGTTAGTTATTCAACACGCGGCAATATCATAGCTGTTTTATCATACTTTTCCAGAGAAATCTTGATTTTCAAGGAGGCGTTTTATAAAAACAGGGCGAAAAAGCTTTTAGCTACTAATTAACACAAATTTAACATCTTCTTCAATATGCCGATAGTATTCTAAGCGACATTAACAGCAGATGACAATATTCTTGTGTTTTGCTCAGGACAGAGCTTCTGGAATTTCTTGACAAGGGGAGTTTATAAGGTTAAGATAGATAATATTGAACGCAAATATAAGTTTTGGAATCTTTAATCTAAAAGAGTTTTACTATAGGACGTTGAAAAAAATGAAGCTAAAATGGCTGTTTTTTGCCGTTCTATCGGCATTTTTAGTCTTGGTGATGGATTCAGGTTCTGAGGCCGTTGATACAAGGCAGATTGACGCTGTACTCAGGAAGGGCGTGCTCGACAGCCAGGATTTGCGGATTATTGATGATTTTATCAATGAAGCGGTGCAGGAATTGGTTCAGACCAGAGACCTTACGAGCATCGCGCAGAACCGCGCGGTCATCCTCAGCAGACAAAGTGATCAGGGCCAGTATGCTCAGCAATTTTCTGAATCGGCCCATAAATATATTTCTTTGGGTCTTCAAGAGGCATCGAGATTAACGCCGGAAGAAAGAAGAGTTGTAGTTACTATCAACCTTCTGATTCTGATAGATGGTTTGGAAGACCCTCGATTTGCGGATTTGGCTATTAGTAAGCTGATAGATAGGAGCACGGTTGTTCAATACTGGGCTGTCCACTGTATAACTTCCCCGGGTATT
>CAZZHL010000043.1:0-9516 GCA_964653945.1 uncultured Pirellulales bacterium | reverse complement strand
AAAAAAGTTGAATTCCGGGAAAGAATCTGATTTAAAGCTGGCACGCAGTATCGCAAAGGAACTTGGCAGGCTCATCGAAAGTGACAGCCCTGAGATAACAGCTTTAATGACCAGATTTGCTGCTGATATTAAGATTCGGCAAGCGGAGGATTTGCTGCTGCTGATAGCCAATGTGCGCATTAAAAGATATGCTGAATGGAAAGTGAAATATGAACCTCTGGATGATATTATCTTAAAATCGCTCTGCAGCAAGATATCTTCTACAGGCCAGGTTAACGCTGCTGTTGCCCGCAACTTCAGCCAATTGTTTTCTTATGTGCTCCAAAGATACGTCAAAGGCAGGGAGCTTTTAAGCGATGTTCAGAAAGGTCAGTTGGCTTCGGTAATAGTCGAGACGGAGGACAAGTGCATCAGTAAACTTCTTGGTAGAACGCAAACGACGATGAAAAGGGCGATTGAGGAATATGATACAGCAGCTCTTTTGCGGGAACATGCTCTGTTGCTTGGTGGTGGAAGGACAGCGGGGCAGCTGCCGTTGAAACTCGGCTTTGAGTATAGCAGTACCGGTGGCAGCCGAACTGCACCAGTTCCTTTGCCGGAGCCGCCAAAACCGACCCCATAAAGCGATTGATTTAGTTACCAAACACCGGAGGTTTGGTTTTATGAGTAAGCATAGAGGTGTCTTCACATTTTTCCTTTTTCTATTTTTGTCAGTTATTATTCTGCTGCAAATTCTTTCGATGCTCCAATCCGACCGGTTTTACGAAGGTCTTAATCGCCTCGAAGATATTTTTGAAAGTGGTGGTGCGCCTGAGGCAGATAGGGGTAAGCCGGGGGCATCAGGAATAGTCGATGAAGAGTATCCCGGAGATGAGGGTGATTGGCTGATATGGGCGTTTCGAGTCGAGCCGAAGACCCTCAATCAGATTAACGTTGACAATGATATTTATTCGAGATGGATTACAACTCCGCAGCTTTTCGAGCCCTTGATGGCTTACGATTTTGATGATGCGGTGCTCAAACCGCTGCTGGCAGAAAGTTATCAGATTAGCGATGACGGCCTTGAGATAACATTTCAGCTGAGGGACAACGTGCACTTCTCAGATGGAGTGCCCGTTACGGCAGATGACGTAATATTTACGTATGAGATAATCACCAACCCGAAAGTAGATGCAGCGACTATTGCCAATATGTATGTGGAAGTTGATAGGGTGGTTAAGGTCAATGAGCGTGAGGTGAAGTTTTTTATGAAAAGGCCTTATTTTAAGGCCCTTGAGATTTTATCGTTTTGGGATGTTGGCATATATCCTAAACATATATATGAATTTGAAGATATTAACGAATTCAACAAGCGTGTATCGGACCCGGTAGGCAGCGGGCCTTATATGTTTGAGAAATGGGATGTGGGTCAGCAGATTGTCCTGCGGCGTAATGAAAATTATTGGGGTCCCAAGCCAAAGCTGAAAAAAGTCATATACAAATTTATTTCAAATCCTGTTGCTGCTGTCCAGGCCTTGCGCTCACATGAAGTTGACATTATTATACCCGAACCGGAACAGTTTTCAGACCTGGTCAACGACGACGATTTAAAAAAAGAGTTTGACTGCCTTTCGTACTGGAGTCCGGGGGACCCATATTTTTATCTCGGCTGGAATCAGGACACATCTTTTTTCAAAGATGTGCGTGTTCGTTTGGCAATGACGCACATTGTTAATCGCCGGGAGATAATATCGAAACTTTTGAAGGGATATGGTGAGGTGGTTACCGGGCCGTACTATATCAAAGGTCCTCAAAATGACCCCAATATCAGGCCATTGCCTTATGATTTGGAAAGGGCGAAAGAATTGCTCGACGAAGCTGGCTGGGTCGATAGCGACGGGGATGGGCTGAGAGATAAGGATGGAGTGGCTTTTCGATTCAAGTTTATGTATTCGACTGCTTCGGCTCTGTATGAGAGATTAGTTAAGTTGTTGAAAGACGAGGCAGCGAAGGTGGGAATCGAGATGATTGCCGACCCGTACGAGTGGTCGGTTCTTATCCCTCGGCTGAGCGACAGGAAATTCGAGGCGATGGTTATGGGCTGGGGTGGTGATATCATTGAAGATGAGTATCAGACGTTTCATTCATCACAGATAGGCAATCGGGGCTCGAATTATGTTGGTTTTAATAACACAGAAGCAGACAGGTTGCTTGAGAAAATAAGACGCACAATGGATGAGCAGGAAAGAAACAAGCTTTGCCACCAGCTTCACAGGATTATTCACGAAGAACAGCCATATACATTTTTGTTTACTCGGCCGACCTATCGCGCTGTTGATAAACGCTTCCAAAACGTTAAGATTCATACATTAGGGCTTAATTATCTCGAATGGTATGTGCCGAAGCAAAAGCAGAGGTATAAATGAGATTGTAGGGCGGGGTTTGCCCCGCCGAGATAATAAGCAGACGTATAAAAAGAAGACAGAAATCAGAAGAGAGAGTACTCGCATGTCATTGCGAGCGAGGCGAAGCCGAGCGCGGCAATCTTCGGCTTACGAACAATTGAGATTGCCACGGCTTTTCAGGCCTCGCAATGACGATGAGGAGTTGTATTATGAATGGCCGTTCGGGAATATTTACGTTTTTTCTTTTTTTGTTTTTAGCTTTTGTCGTACTGCTGCAGATTTTGTCGATGGTGCAGGCAGACAGGTTATACGAGCGTCTGAATTTCCTCTTGGACAGGTGGGAAGCTTCAGGCCCTGGCAGGTTTGCTGGTGGAAAAGCAAGCTCAGCGGATTTATCGGGCGAGGAATACCCCGGCGATGAGGGCGACTGGCTGGTGTGGCATGAAAGCGGGGAACCACGAACGCTCAATCCCATTTCAGTAGAAACTTCTTTGGAGGGCAGGTCTGTTTATCTAAGAAATATTTTTGAGACGCTGTTTTATTATGATTGGGATTATGACGGCGTAAAGCTTGAGCCGGTTCTGGCTGAGAGCATGGATATTTCAGAAGATGGACTCGAGGTTACTGTTAAACTCAAAAACGATATCTGTTTTTCAGACGGTGTGTCTGTCACTGCAGATGATGTTATTTTTACTTATGAAGCTATAATGAATCCGGGAGTTGATGCGGCCGATTTGCGCAACTATTATAACAATTTTAAGGGCGTCGTCAAAGTAGATGATAAGACAGTGAAATTTGTTCTAAACGAAGTTTACTGGAAGACCCTCGAATCCATTGGGGTATTCGAGGTACTTCCCGAGCACATTTATAAGTTTGACGACCCTGAGCAGTTCAACAAGCGCCGTTCTAATCCGGTCGGTAGCGGACCTTATGTTTTTGAGAGATGGGACGTAGGCCAGCAAATTATCCTTCGTCGGAATGAAAACTACTGGGGGCATCGGCCGAAGCCGGACAAGCTGGTATTTAAGTTTATCAGCAACATTACTGCTTCTTTGCAGGCCCTTCGTGCCCATGATATTGATACCATGGAATGTTCTTCAGAGCAGTTTTTTGAGTTGTCTAATGACGAAGATTTTAATAAAGAATTTTACGCATTGAAATACTGGGAGCCTTCCGGGGGATTCACTTATATAGGCTGGAACCAGGCCATATCATTGTTCGAAGACAAACGAGTACGCCTTGCGATGACCCATATCGTTGACAGAGATTCGATTGTAAAGTATCTCGGAAAAGGATATGGGAAAGTTATTAGCGGGCCATTTTATGTTTATGGACGACAGAACGACCCAAGTATCGAACCATGGCCGTATGACCTTGCCAGGGCAAAACAACTGCTCGATGAAGCAGGCTGGCGAGATCCAGATGGCGATGGTATCCTTAGTAAAAACGGCAGGGATTTTAGATTTAGGCTGATGTATCCTGCCGGCAACACTTCGGCTGAACAAATGATTAAGTTGATTAAAGACAGCGGCGCAACGGTTGGTATTGATGTGGAGGCAGACCCTATAGAGTGGTCGATATTTTTGGAAAAGTTAAACAACAGGGATTTTGAGGCAACTATAGCGTCCTGGGGAGGCACAATAGAGAGTGACCCCTATCAGTTGTTTCACTCTTCACAGATTGAAGGCAGGGGTAGCAATTACGTTGGATTCAATAATCCTGAAGCTGATGCGCTTATCGAAGAGGCACGGCGGATGTTGGATCCGGATAAGCGATACGCTCTTTACCATCGCTTCCATAGAATTTTACACGAGGCCCAGCCATATACGTTTCTTTATAGCCGGCCTACGTACACGCTGTTGGATAAAAGATTTGAGGGCGTTAATGTCCATAAGTTGGGGATAGACCATCTTGAATGGTATGTTCCGAAAGAAAAGCAGAGATATAAGTAAGTTCATAGTTCGTTGTTCGTAGAATGTAGTGAAAATTTTTAAATGACAACGTATATATTAAGGCGATTGTTGCTGATAATTCCTACGTTACTGGGGATAACGGTGATGGTTTTCGCCATCAGCCGGATTGCGCCCGGTGACCCTGTAAGTTTGGGTATGAGCCCGGGTGGACAATTGGATGCTGAAAGAGCGGCTGACGTGCGTGAGGCACGTATGAAGCTCTACGGGCTGGATAAGCCGGTGCACGTTCAATATGGCATTTGGCTTGGGCGCGTGGCACGTCTTGATTTTGGTGATTCGATAAAACATCATCGGCCGGTAATTGATATTATTAAGGAGCGATTACCCATCACGTTAACGCTGAATATTATAGCTTTTGTGATTATCTATGCGGTGTCGCTTCCACTTGGGGTTTTAACAGCAGTGCGGCACAGGCAGTTTTTCGACCGGGCCAGTTCTGTGGTTCTATTTATGCTCTGGTCATTGCCGGTTATGTGGGTAGGTCAGATGTTGATTGGATATTTTTGTGGGCCTGCGTTTAAAAGCTGGTTTCCGCCGGCGGGGCTTAGCAGTAATTATGCCGACCAGTTACCTTTTTTCCCGTGGCTGGCTGACAGGTTGTGGCATCTGGTTTTGCCGGTGTTTTGTCTTTCTTACTCAGGCTTTGCATATCTTACCAAGCTGGTCAGGGCTGGAATGCTCGATAATCTTCGCTCTGATTACGTAAGGACCGCGCGTGCCAAGGGATTGTCGAATATGGTTGTAATATTCAGACATGCTTTTCGCAACAGCATAATTCCGGTTATTACAATTATGGCTACACTGCTTCCTGCGATGCTTGGAGGGTCGATAATTATCGAAAGTATATTTAGTATTCCGGGTATGGGGTTGCTGGCGTTTGAGGCGGTTACGACGCGTGATTATAACGTGGTTATGGCCGTTGCAACTATCGGCGGAGTTCTAAATTTGCTCGGCCTTTTATTTGGCGATATCGCTTATGCCGTTGCCGACCCGCGAATTAGTTTTGAAAGTACTGTGTAATAAATTATGAGCAAATACGAACAGGACAAAGCGAAATGGGGCACCTCGTATGGCGAGCTGGTCTGGAAAGAGTTTTCCAGGAGTCGGTTTAGCAGGATTTGCCTGGGCTTTATTGTTTTCCTGTTTGTAGTTGCCGTTTTTGCACCGCTTCTTGCCAATGACAAGCCCTATGTGCTCCGTATTGATGGACAGCTGCATTTTCCTATATTCAGGAATTTACAGCCGAACGATTATTGCGTTTTCCTTGCGGCAATCATCGGGTGTTTGCAGGTGCTGCTAATCGGACGTAACCGCAGATGCATCGACCCGTCTATTCGTGGTACGGTGCTGTGGCGTCAGATTAGTATAAACAGCTCAGTAGTTCTCATAGGAGTTATATTGCTGCTGATTTTTGCCCCTCGAAGGCTCGATGCTACGGATTACAAGGCATTGGTGGCTTCGGGTAAGGCGACAAATGCTGTTTTTGCGCCAATACCTTATGGCTATGGCCGTACGGACCTGAAGCTGCGCGAGCAGCCGCCCAGTCACCAGCACTGGCTGGGCACTGATGATGTCGGCTCGGATGTGCTGTGCAGATTGATTCATGGCAGCAGAATATCGCTTTCAGTAGGATTCGTGGCGGTTGGCATTTCGGCTGTTATAGGCGTAATAGTTGGAGCGATTCTGGGCTATTTCGGCGGGAAGGTGGATTTTGTCGGAATGCGAATCGTAGAGATAATGATGGCTATTCCGACACTCTTTCTTATCATCACGATTGTAGCATTTTTCCCGAGGTCTTTATTAAATATTATGGTAATCATCGGCATTACGAGCTGGACGGGAGATGCTCGTTTTATCCGGGCGGAATTTCTCAAATTGCGAAGGCAGGATTTTGTCCAGGCGGCGGTGTCGCTGGGACTGCCTTTGCGGAGCATTCTTTTCAGGCACATGCTGCCCAATGGGATTGCACCGGTATTGGTCAATGCTACATTCGGGATTGCCGGCGCTATATTTATTGAAGCTGTTCTTAGTTTTCTTGGTTTTGGTGTTGCTCCGCCGACTCCGAGCTGGGGGCAAATGCTCAGCCTGGGTGTTAGTACTACCGGAAGGTTTCTCTGGTGGCTCTCTCTTTTCCCGGGCCTGGCAATATTTCTCACTGTGCTGGCATATAATCTCGTGGGTGAAGCGTTACGCGATGCGATTGACCCGAGACTGAGAATTCAATGAGTTATAAAGTGTATCTCCGAAGGCAATGTAGCAAAGAATGAATAACAACGGAATATTATTGTCGGTAAAAGGCCTTTCGACACACTTCTTTTCTGAGAAGGGTGTTATAAAGGCGGTGCAGGATGTAGGTTTTTCGATAAAGAAAGGCAAAACTTTTGCGCTCGTCGGTGAAAGTGGCTGTGGTAAGAGTGTTACAGCCCTTTCGATTATGCGGTTGGTTCCGACTCCACAGGGTAAAATCGTTAATGGCGAAATTATTTTTGAGCAAAAAAACTTATTATCGCTCAGCGAAAAACAAATGCGACGGGTCCGCGGCAATGAAATAGCTATGGTTTTTCAGGAGCCGATGACCAGTCTCAATCCGGTTTACACGATAGGCAACCAGATAGTAGAAGCCATAATGCTTCATCAGAAAAAAAGTGTCAGCGAGGCATGGACGGATGCGGTCGATATGCTGCAGGCCGTTGGAATCGCTGACGCTGCTCAGCGGGCTGTCGAATATCCTCATCAAATGTCAGGAGGTATGCAGCAGCGGGTCATGCTCGCAATGGCAGTAAGTTGTCAACCGGCATTATTGATAGCTGACGAGCCGACGACTGCTCTCGATGTAACGATTCAGGCGCAGATACTGGATTTATTGGATGAATTGCAGAAGCAAAATGGAATGAGTATTTTGCTGATAACCCACGATTTAGGCATCGTGGCGGAGCGGGCTGAGGATGTCGCTGTGATGTACGCATCGCGAATAGTGGAAGTGGCTGATGCACAGCGGCTTTTCGCAGAACCGTTGCATCCCTATACGCAGGGGCTGCTGAAATCGCTGCCGCGATTGGGCTTTGAAGGCAAACGTCTGCATACAATTTCAGGTAACGTGCCGGACCCGTTACACTTCCCAGCGGGTTGTAAATTTCATCCCCGCTGCCCGACAGGTTGCAATGATAGCCGGTGTCAGACTGCCGAACCAGAGCTTAAGGAGGTTCAGCCGGGCCGCTCGGTCGCCTGCTGGTATGCACCGGGTTATACGCAGTAGAAAGATATATATGGCAAACGCAAACGGGTATCTGTTGAGAGTCGATGATTTAAAGACCTATTTTCCTATAAGGAAAGGTCTGCTGCGTAAAACTGTTGGCCATGTCAAAGCGGTTGATGGCGTAAGCTTCGAAATCAGGAAAGGCCAGACGCTGGGTCTGGTTGGTGAGAGCGGCTGTGGCAAAACGACAGTTGCCCGTAGTATAATTCGGCTGGTACCGGCAACGGCGGGAAAGGTTTTCTTTGAGCAGATGGATGTTTTGTCAGCCGATAAGGCCACGCTGCGGAAGCTTCGCAGGCAGATTAGTCTTATTTTCCAGGACCCTTACGGTTCATTAAATCCGAGGATTACTGTTGGTAACGCCATTGGTGAGCCATTGAAGACCCATAGGGGTATAACCGGCAGCGAGCTGACCGAACGGATAGCGACACTGCTTTCAAAGGTTGGGCTGGCACCGGAGCATATCAACCGTTATCCGCACGAGTTTTCAGGTGGGCAGCGGCAGCGAATTGGAGTAGCCAGGGCGCTTGCACTGGAGCCGGAACTGGTTATTTGTGATGAGCCGGTTAGTGCCCTTGATGTTTCAATTCAATCACAAATTTTGAATCTGTTGAAGGATTTGCAGCAGGAATTTGGGCTGACCTATTTATTTATCGCACACGATTTGGCTGTGGTAAAGTTTTTTTGTGATATTGTGGCGGTTATGTATATGGGTAAGATTGTAGAACATGCTACAGCACAACAGTTGTATCAAAATCCTTTGCACCCTTATACACGTGCACTTATGTCAGCGATTCCACAGACTGAGAGGTCGTTGCGTGGTCGTAGGACCATACTTGTTGGTGAAGTGCCAAGTGCCTTGAATCCGCCGACCGGCTGCCCCTTCCACTCGCGATGCCCCTGCCACCAGGCCGTTTGTTTAAGGCAAATGCCGGCACTGAAGGAAAAAAGCGATTATTTGGGGCATTTCGTTGCCTGCTGGAATTGCTAAAAAATGGGGTTTAACAGGTAAAAAGTAAAAATGGGCAAAAAACTTGACTGTGGCGGTAAAACTTATGATAATTTAATGAGATGGAGTTTTGCTCGCCTCTCGGCGAAGCGGGTGTTTTGGTTATGGAAAGAAGGATAAGCTATATGGACGAAAAAGTTAACGTGGAAATAACCAGTGATGGAGATACTGCAATAGTGTCTTTCAAGAGCGCCACAATAAGTAATACCGAACAGATAGCGGTTGTTTCCAAGCAGATAAGGGAATTTGTCGATAACAATCATCCAAACAAAGTAATATTTGACTTTGGAGAAGTGAAATTTTTCTCCTCTATTATGTTGGGGCTGCTTTTGGAGATTCGGGCTAAACTCAAGCCGTATAATGGTGAAGTCACGATTAGTAAGATAAATCCACAATTGCACAGGGTCTTCAGAATAACCAATCTTGATAAGGTTTTTAGATTTTTCCCGGATAAGCAAAGTGCCCTTAAGGCAATGAGTGTAGATTAACCGTCACTATAACTTTAGGTGAGATGTCGTTGCTGCTTCGCGGCAATGCGTTTGATTAGAGAGGCCGAAGTTATGTATATTGCAATACAGTTTTCGATTTTTATGGTCAATAAACCGGGAGTGCTGGCACGGGTACTCGGCGAATTTGCGCGAGCTAAGATTAATATCATAGCAATGACGGTGATGGATTCTGTGGAACATGGGGTTATGCGAGCAGTTTTTGCTGCACCGCAAAGTGTAAAAGAGGTGTTATCTAAACTCAATATGCGCTACAACGAGACGGAAGTTCTGTGTGTGAGTCTGGACAACAGGGCTGGCGCACTTGCAACAGTGGCGGAAAAACTGGCTAAAAACCACATAAATATTTCGTATGCATATTGCACTGCCGGTGCCAAGGGTGGCCGAA
>CAZZHL010000042.1:0-11665 GCA_964653945.1 uncultured Pirellulales bacterium | reverse complement strand
CCTTCAGTGGATACGTCATCACTGGGAGGCCGACCATATGGGGCTGCGCGGGATTCTTAACGACCGGGACGACAAATACCTGATGTTGGTTAACGGGCGAGTGATGAACGAACGAACTCATTACGGCGCAATGAGCGAGCGTGACCTTGTGCTTCTTAAAGACATTCACCACATCGATATAGTTCGCGGTCCTGGTTCATCCTTGTACGGGCCGGGTGCGGTATCGATGGTAATCAATATTATCACACATAACGCTGAGACATTCCAGGGCACGGAGATAACCGGCCGGCTTGGCGCCATTGAGGAGTTTTACTCGGGAGAAGTTAAGCATGGACACAAGTTTAAAGATGGGGATGGCGGTGTCTTTGCTTATTTTGGCGTAGCTGATTATTGGGGTGCCAACGGGCATGATGCCCCCCAGATTTTCCCATTTGATTTCCCCGACGGCGGGTCGCAGGCGGGTGAACCTTATCTTGGTGGTGGACTTTATCCGTTAATTAACAATGACGGCGAGGCCCACAGGGATCTACCGCCTCTGAAGATATATGTCGAAGTGACCAAAGGTAACTGGGACATATGGATGCGCTACACCCGTGGCGGCCAACAGGGCGTCTGGGACATCCAGGATTTGGCCACCGACCCCTGGGGCTGGGCCGGCGCACCTGGTTCAGCTATATCGCTTTACCCCAATAGCTATGGTTATCAGCAGGCAACCGGCTATGTTGGATATAAAAAAGAGCTTGATGAGAAGACCAGTTTGGATTTGGCATTCAGCTACGATATGTTCGATTTCGAGCACTACACAGAAAACAGGATAAGGGATGCCTATCGTGAAGATGAGTACTACGGCAAGATATTATTGCGATGGCAACCCAATGAACAGCACAAGATTGCCTTGGGCGGAGAGTATTCACATCAGGATTTGGGCTTAAGGAGTCCCGGCTGGCCCGAAGCGTATGCGCGTTCCTCGCTGTGGAGTCCACAGTCTTGGATAGTAATAAATCCTATGCCTCGCTGGTCAACAAATATGTATTCGATTCTGGGTGAACACCAGTGGACCATCAGCGACAAATGGACGACTTTTTTGGGGGGACGGCTTGATGACCACACATACTGCGACTGGATGTTCTCGCCTCGTGCGGCTCTTGTATATACGCCGAACAAAAAAGATACATACAAGGTTATGTGGTCGCGGTCTGTGCGTGCGAACTTTGAGGAGGAGATGAAAGGCCAGGCTGACTCAGACGGTGGTTGTAGCAACCCGGAAAAACTTGGCAGCATTGAGTTTCGCTACGAACGACAGCATAGTAAAAACCTTGACTTTGCCGCTTCGGTATTCGTTCACTACAGCCTCGAACTCATCTCCTGGAACCAGAGCCTGGTGGACCCGAATATGGGTAACAGCACCGGCGTCGGCGTACAAAAGGATTATGGCGTTGAGCTTGAGGCCTCATACCACACCGAGAAAACCCGTCTGATGATTTCTCACGGGTATACAAAACTTTATGACTTCGAGCTCGAGCCGGGCAAAAGCACATATGTTACCGCCAAGCCCTATGGCTACGGTGACGATTTTGCCAACTGGTCCAATCATATAACCAAGGTAACGGCCCAACACAAGCTCAATGACAGATGGACCCTCGATGCGTCACTGCGCATTTACTGGGGATTCCCAGGGATGAAGGATTGGAACGAATACGCAGAAGGTCGAGGTCCACGGTGGTGGGAAAGCGAAGTTATCGAAGAGGGGTGGGAGCGCGCCTATCGCGGCAACTACTATTTGAACCTCGGTCTGCAATATAAGCCGAGCGATAACCTCACAGTTGGCATCACCGGCTACAACCTGCTCGGTATTTTCAACTCCGACCTCAACAAGCGTAACTATTTGCGGAGCTACGGCGATTACCGCAGCCACGCGTCGGCTATCGGGGTGTCGGTAACCTACAGGTTTTGAAATACAATATAGTGACGTTTAAGGCCTTTTAGTTCTTGCTGATGTCCGGTCAAAACCACCTTCATATCCGGCCATATTAGGCCTCTTTATTGGCGGGCAGACGGTAAACAGTCACATTTCTTTGCCATGACTGCAAACGATATATATACGTTAATGGCTTCGGAATCCAAGCAAGTAGTCCGCTGCCATAGTAAAGTCGAATAGCTGTATATTGGGCTGGGATTGGGACGTATTAGAATGTGTTATTGAAGTGTTCCGGCCTGCCATCGTCACTGTCGTAACTTGTTGACTCTTTTTGTTCTGCGCCGATACTAATTCGTTCGATGTGTTCTGCCTTTTTTGTGTTGCTGTCGATAGTGGCCAGAATTGCGTTCATCTTCACATCGCCGGTAGCAACCTCAAACGGAAATGGCATTTGCGTTCTAAATGACTTTAAGACACTCTCGACGCCCCGGCCAATCACCGAATCATGGGCGGCTGTCATACCAATATCAGTGATATATGCGGTGCCTTTGGGCAGGATTCTTTCATCAGCGGTTACAACGTGGGTATGAGTGCCGAAACATAAGCTGACCCTGCCGTCAAGATGATAGCCCATCGCAATTTTTTCACTTGTGGCTTCAGCGTGAAAATCAACGATTATGATATCGGCTTTATGTTGAAGCTGCGGCAGGATTTTATCAATAGCGTTATAGGGGCAATCAACCGGCTTCATAAAAAGACGGCCTATCAAAGAGACGACCGCTACGGTCGGCCCTTTGCCGGTTTTGTAATATGCGATGCCCCTGCCTGCAGCTTGTTCGGAAAAATTGGCTGGCCGGACGATATCATTGTTTTTTTCCAGTGTCTCGATTATATCTTTTTTGCGATAAGTGTGGTCGCCTAAAGTAATCAGGTTTACACCGTACCGCAGCAATTTGGTATAGATTTGCGGCGTCAGGCCGGAGCCGCCGGCAGCGTTTTCAGCATTGGCTATTACACAATCGATATCGCGCTCGGCAACTAACGATTTGAGCTTCTCGGCGACAATCCGTCTGCCCGGCCGACCCACAATATCACCAATACAAAGGATATTTATCTTCATAACTGTTCGGTCAGTTTAGGTTGACAATAAAAGATATTAAAATAGGCAAAGCTGCGCAAAAGTCAATACACAAAAAAATAAAATATGTAAACCGTGCAACGAAAGTTTTCGTTTCTATGATAAGTCATCTGTCAGATTTTGACGTTTACGGAGCTTTCAAAGATAGACTGAAGTCATAACCGGCAGCAATATCGTCGATAAAGATAATGCTCTCTGGAACATCTCTGGGAAAATAATCGAAAGGATAATCGCCGTCCGGCCAATACCAGGAAAGTATCTCGCCGTCAGGCGTCAGTGCCAGGATGTGGTCCCAGCCGGCAGCTATAGATATAAAATCGGTACCATCCGGCTCGCGGTAGTGATAGCGAGGAATTCCAGGTTCGAGCCAGTCGCCTCCACCCCAGGCAATGAGCAGCTCGTCATCTCTCAGAAGAAAACTGTAATAATCACATGCTGCTATCGCCACATGTACTTCACCGGCAGCGCCATCGTAAATTCTGGTCTGGCCCTGGCCGTTACTTCCCCAGGCCTTTACAACGCCGTCAGATTGTAGAGCCAGACTGTGATATTTGCCGGCAGAAATGGCGGTAAAAACAGTGCCCGGGTCCGGGGGTGGTGCATCGCACTCGCCATAGTCGTTGTAGCCGCCCCAGCCAACGATGGTTCCGTCGGATTTCAGAGCCAGACTATGATAATCACCAGCAGCTATAGCCACAAAGTCATTGCCAGATGGCTTGTCAGTAATTTGCCCTAAGTTGTCGTAACCCCACACTACTATTGAGCCATCAGATTTCAGGGCGATGCTATGATAAACACCGGCGGCAATGGCAGTATAGTCAGTGCCGGCCGGAACATCACATTCACCATGCGTATTATAACCCCACCCAACAAGAGAACCATCGGACTTCAAAGCTAAACAATGCCTTTTCCCTGCCGCAACATCAACAAAGTCGCTTCCTTCAGGGACATTGCTTACCTGGCCGTACTTGTCCCCTTTATTAATGGGGTCTATTGCCCAGGCGGCGATTTCATACCCGCAGGGAATAATAGCCACAGCTATAGCATTCGGGTCATCGAGGTCAGGGTCGGCAGGATTTTCGCAGATGTTGCCTTTGTAAACCACGATATACTTTTTAACTGCTTCTGCCGGTGGAGCAAATTGGGCGATTAGTTTTGTTGCGCCGCCATCGTTTGGCAAGGTGCTGGCTGGTGTCCACGCCGGTATGAATGTGATGTTGTTAGGGTCGATTTTGATTCTTGTGTTGTTTACATCATCCCAGTAAAGCTCAAACGAACCGCCTTTTAGGGTTTGTGGGATGCCTGAATTATTTGAGTCGTTGGTAATGATAAGCTCTACAATGTTTGGGTCTGTCCAGTTTGGTTCGACATTTAATCGGCCGCGGAAAAAATAATTGGTCAGACCTGTGACGTAATCAATGGTGCGAGGTATGGTTACTTCAGCGTAATCTTCATACACAGCTTCATCAAAGGTGGTGTGATACGCTACTGTCTCTATGGGATATGGCATTCCGGCCATATATGCATATTTCTGAATGAACTTTGTTCGGGCCAGATGCGTTATATTGTATCCACTGATATATCTGTAATCGACAGGGACAAGTCCCCATAAATATACCTCCGTATTAGTGTGGTCGGTGACATTGTTAACATCAGGATGAGGAAAATAATATCTGGTTCTCTCTTCGGTATTGGGGTCTATTATTACGTTTTCTCTAAAAATCGTGCTTTTGGATAGAAACTGGTAATTCGTTTGCTCTGACAAGCCCCAATTAGAAAGCGGGGTATCTCCCACATACACGCCATTATGGTCGTTTATATCCCAGTAGTGAGCAAGTTTAGAGAAGACTTTGGCCTGTGGTGTCCAGCCGTTCAGCCAATCAGATGGTATGTTACCTCCATTATCTTCAATCTGTTCCTCAGCCCACGATTCTAACGGATTACCTATGCCACCGGGATAGAGTCCCCGAAAATGTGCTTCTATAAAATCGTTTCTCGCATGTGCTGGTACCCCCATATCTTCAATCATGTGCAAAATGCATCCCAGTTCGAGAAACGTAACGGCCATATATTCTTCGCGGTCGGTCTGTGTAGGCTCAGTAAGAGCGGAATAGAAATGGTCCCTAGCATCCCGCCATGATTGATTATTGTCATTTGGTTCCTGCTCAGCAATTCCTTCTATTGCCCAAGCTGGAGCGGATTCGCCGGTAAAATCAAATTTCCACCATGTTCCAAAAGCAGGAAGATATTTCTTCCACTCAGGATGATCGCTCTTGTTGTCTAATCCTGAATTGCGATATGGGTCATGAAAATGGTGCCGAGGTCTTATTGGCCATCGACGCCCATCTTCATCTTCAATAGTGCTCCCTACTTTGAGCCACTCTAATATAGTCCTGGTTGTTTTTTCGGACTCTGCTTTACCCCCTTTTATTCGTTCCTTTATATCCGCTGGAAAATCCCAATATAATTCCGTTTCTATCCCACCATCCAGACCTAGTTGAGTTTTCAAATAATCATCTAAATTTGCTGCATTGTTACCAGCTTGAAGGGCTTCACATGTTAACGCTGGATGTGTTAATATGTTGTCCCATGCATATAAAGGGTTGAACAAACCAAGAGATATGCCCAAAAAGAACATTGTTATCAAAATTTGCCTTTTCATTTTTCCAAATCCCTAAAATATAAATACAACAGCCGTAGCTTACCACATATTATTGAAGACCCCTGTAATAAACAAATCAGTCAACACAAGGGCTGACAAAATAAATACCAGAAGCGTTAAAACTACTTTGACCTTTATATTTCTATATGGCCATAGTTTCATTAATACAATCCACACCGCATCAAACCCCAAAACTATGAAATAAGATAGCCCGTAAGGATTATTTTCGAAGAAATCGGGGTAACTTCTTTTTTGCCAAACTACTAACGACATAAAACCACCCACATAGATTATAGGTGTTAATATTGCCAACAAGATGGTCTCAAGTGGAGTGAGTGGAAATTTTCGTTTCTTTTCCTGCATAGTTTATTCTCCCAGTCTTAGTTTGTATCCCGTGTTACGATATGAGTCATGAAAGTGATGTTTTGCCCTTGGGTGAGGGACGTCTTCCAGATGTGAGCCAGCTTTTAATAAATCTAAAACAGAAGGATTTGCAGGTACCTCTGGTAATACGCGGTCAGGCTCCGGCGTAACTGATTCGTCCAGTAATAGTACGCAGTTAAGGCCTTTGTCTATTCCTAACTGATTTTTGAGGTATCCCTCTATGGTTGACTGGTTACTGTCAGAAATAGCTTTCTCTGTTAACGCCTTATGAGTATCGCCACACCATGTATATGCTTGAGTGCTACAGCCGAAGATTGCTGCAATAATAATGAAGATCTTTATGTTGTTTCTCATAGTAATACCCCTAATTCAAATCAAGTCAGATGTAAATGTTAGACTATTTTTCATGACGAACATGTTCTCTTTTACGTTATAGTGGAAGTTATATAGCCGAATACTGTAAGCAGAAACCATATTGCAGCCCAAACCAGCACAATCAGCAAAAAAATCACAGCTATCGTTCTCATAGACTTGGGAACAATATTCCAGCCCCGTATTTCCTTTAGGGCATAACCGGCGAAGCATAAGACGAGAAGCCACCCCCAACGCTGGAAGTAAATCTCACCTAACCATTTGACGGAGACTCTCGTTTTTTCGAATACAAGGAGCAGCCAAGGTATTATACCAACTACAAATGCACTCACAGTCAGGGTTATAATTAGTGCGGTCTTTTTGTTTTCAGCCCGCATTGGGAAACTCCTAAAAATCATAGATTTTCCATTGGCCCATTTCGTCTCTGACAAAAGTTACAGGATAGCCATACGTTCGACCATCTTCCTGGCGCAAAAGGTCATAAACTACCATATCGGTATCAAACCTTATGAAAATCATCTCGCCCATATCATCTACCATTTGTGTAAAGTATGGTCGAAGTTGTTCCAGAAGTGGACGATAGTTATCTGCTGATACTTCAGCAAAATAACTGACCGCCTCATTGACATCATCAGCTAATAGAGCAGTCTTGTACGACTCAAAATTATCTAATGGGTGAGGGCCGTTCAGCCAAAGATAAGCAAAGGGTGCCAAGTCATTGGTATCAACGGCTCCGCTATTGTCGAAATCGCCCTTAAGGCCGCTGCCTGATTTCTGCCAGTTTTCAGCGAATACTGCAAAATCAACAAAGTTGACTATCTTATCGCTATTAAAATCAGGATAGGCATTGGGTTCCGGAAAACTATCAATTGCATTAGCAATTGAAACCATGGCTAGGCCATAAATGGCCAATACAATAGCGGTAAATAGGAATGTTCTTTGAGTAGGCATAAGTAAACTCCCTTTTAAAATATGCCACTAATTTTCAGTATTATTACTTTGCGTATTCGATGCAGCGAAGCTCTCGCAGCAGCGTTACCTGGATTTCGCCAGGATAGGTCATCTCGTCTTCGACCTTTTTGGCGATGTCACGAGCGACTTTAACTGCTGCGTCATCGTCAACCTTCTCTGCATTGACTATGACGCGAATTTCTCTGCCTGCCTGAATAGCGTATGCGTTTTCAACTCCCTTAAAGCCGCCGGCGATTTCCTCAAGTTTTTCCAATCGTTTGATATATCTCTCAAGAGTCTCTCTTCTGGCGCCGGGTCGAGAGGCACTGATTGCATCGGCGGCGGCAACCAGCGGAGTGTAGGGATTATCTGGTAGGATATCACCGTGATGGCCGGCAACGGCATTTAGCACAATAGACGATTCGTTGAAGCGTTTGAGGTAATTTGTGCCTATGGTGGGGTGGTTGCCTTCAACGTCATGGTCAATGGCCTTGCCGATATCGTGCAATAGTCCTGCCCGCCTTGCAATCGTGCCATCCAGCCCAAGCTCGTCAGCCATGACCTGACTCAGAAAAGCAACTTCAATGCTGTGGCGAAGTACATTTTGGCCGTAACTTGTTCTATAGCTCAAGGCACCGAGCATACTGAGTATTTTGTTGTTTAATCCTCTGACGTTGGTCTCGACAGAAGCATCTTTACCAATCTGGAGAAGTTTTTGGTTGACATCTTTTCTGGTCTGTGTGACGAGCTCCTCGATTCGAGACGGATGTATTCGTCCGTCTTGGATAAGCCGTTCCATTGAAAGACGTGCAACCTCACGCCTGACAGGATTGAAACCGCTAACAACTATCATTCCGGGGGTGTCATCGACAATAACATCTACGCCGGTAGCTTTTTCAAACGCACGGATATTGCGTCCTTCTCTGCCGATAACCCGACCTTTCATATCATCATTTGGTATCTCTACAGTAGAAACGGCTACTTCGCAGGTTTGCTCGGCGGCGTAGCGCTGAATGGCGGTGCTGATTATTTCCCGGCTTTTTTCGTCGGCAGTTTCGGCGGCTTCTTCAGTTTTTCGCTGGATTAGAACCGACATCTCATGCTCACATTCGTCTTCAAGACGTTTTAAGAGCAGTTGCTTTGCTTCTTCGATGTCCATTGCAGTGATTTTGAGCAGTTGATTTTTCTGTTGTACCATCAAAGCAGAAAGCTGTTTTTCCTTAAGCTCAACATTGTGCAGTTTTCTATCGAGTTCTTGTCCCTGATGTTTTATTTCTTTTTCCCTCTGCTGTAGCGTCTCGACCTGCCGGTCAATGGCATCCTCGTGTTTTGTTAATCTCATCTCGGTTTCGTGCAGCTTGGCACGAGTTTGGTTGACCTCAACAGTAAATTCCTCCTTTTTCTTAATGGCTTCTGCAGCAGCTTCAATCTGTGCAGATTTGATTATATTTTCCGCTTCCTTTTTAGCGCCTTCAACCTGTCGCTGAAGGTCTTGCTCGAAGGCCTTGGCTTTTGCCCGGGAAATTATCTGACCGATGATTACAGCCAGACACACTCCCGCAATAAAAGCAATAGTTGAGAAAAGGACATCTGGGAGCGGAGTTTGCATTAGTACGGCGTTCATAATTCTTACCTTTCCCTATGTTCTTACCATAGTGTTAATAAACAATCGCTCAAAGAAGACGAACTATGGGATTTTCCGGTAGGAAAGCTACAAAGGAATGGTTGTGAATTACGAAATCTGTTTAGTTATAACGTAAGATCAGCCTTTTTGGGACCAAAGCGCCTATAATTGAGGCCTTTTGGCCTTAATAAGTTTGTTTTTTTAACGAAATTAGCTGATTTTATTCTCAATACCAATCCTCTCTAATTGGTAACTAATTTCCTTTATTTCAATCGGATTTCGTTTCACGTTAAATTTACCCAGCACCTGTTTTTGAGATTCCAACGAGAAAACCAAGGTCATTTTTTTAATAGCATCAAGCTTTTTTTGCAACTCCACGGTTGCTTTTCAAAAACGGGTATTGTGGTTCTTTGTAACTTAACTGCCGTTGGTAAAAGAACTTAAAGCCCTTTTGCCAATATGAGTATCCCGTTGCAAAAACAA
The DNA here is from genome assembly GCA_964653945.1 of uncultured Pirellulales bacterium. Classification (GTDB taxonomy): domain Bacteria; phylum Planctomycetota; class Phycisphaerae; order Sedimentisphaerales; family Anaerobacaceae; genus CAZBWE01. The sequence continues at coordinate 2,133 of CAZZHL010000042.1, read as the reverse complement.
AGTTGAGACAACCTTAAAAAGTACGGAATAACCCATAATTATGTTCGTCAACACTAAACTACGACTTTATATTAAAGCATTTGAGATAGGCCGTCAAGGAAAAATCAGGTACTTTTTAGGGAAAAAATTTAGCATGCCTCGACGTAGCTTTAGCGAAGGCGGGAGATATCCTGAATAGTCAGTAGAATTCACTGTTTTTCGGTGATTTTTAGCTTAATAAACAATGCTATTTGTGCCTTGGGTATGTCGATGCTTGTTTTTCGTGCTGTGGTGGTTTTTAGATTTCCACAGATTTAGTTCGCTGGTAAAATAGATTGTGAAATTTGGATGCAGTTTTAGGTAGTGCGCAATCAATATATGAGTTTGATGTTGCGTATCAGAACTTGTGGAGGAGATAGCAGTAGGATTTTATGTGGTGATTTGCTATGTCATATAATATACGAATTGTAAGTACATACCCGCCAAGAAGATGCGGAATAGGGACATTTACGCGTGATTTGGCTGATGCTCTGAAACATTTTACAGGGGAAGTCGGCCATATAAGGGTAACGGCGATAGACAGCGAAGCTCTGCCTTATAACATTCCGGTGGATTTGATTGTTGACCAATATAATCCCCAGTCCTGGCGATATGCTATTACCGATACTTTAACGAGGGCAGGTGAGAGTCCCAATCCCACAGTAGTAATATTACAACACGAATACGGTCTTGACCCTGATGATAACGGGCAGGACGGTCAGGGCACGCATTTTGTGGATATGGCAAAAGCATTTACTGAGAAGGGCTTAACAACTTTAGTGTATTTGCATACCGTTCTTGATGAACCTGACGAGCACCAAAAGAGGGTTTTACAGGAGCTGGCCAAACACAGCGATGGCCTTATTGTTACTACGGAAAGCGCGATTCAGATACTCCATTCACAAATTTATGGAGTTGACCATTCCAAACTTAAACATATCGACCATGGAATCAGGATGCAACATCCATCTCAATATGACCGGCTGGCGAGCAAAAAGGAATTCGGATTGGAAAACAGTTTTCTTATTACTACAATGGGACTATTATCGCCGGATAAGGGTATTCAATATGGCATACGAGCTTACGGCCGATTTTTGCAACAGTCCTGCACTGAAAGTCAAAGGGAGAAAATTGTTTATTTGATTGCAGGTCAATGCCATCCGGATTTTGTAAGAAAGGAAGGCGGCAGAGAATATCAGGAATTTCACGAAACTCTTAATATAGCACTGCAGCAGTCGGGATTGAAATGGTGCAGGATTAAAGAGCTAAGTAACGTGGACTTTGAAAAAAACGATGTTGTTTTTCTGGATGTGTTTTTGGATGAAAATGTTTTACTTAAACTTTACGGAGCGACGAATGTGATGGTTTTGCCGTATCTTAATATGCAGCAGATATCAAGTGGCGTACTGGCAGATACTTTAGGTGCCGGTAAGGTGGCCATAGCTACTAAATTCAGGTGTGCTTTGGAATTGATTCATTCGAACAAACGATGCCCGGACGGTCTTGTCATCGGTCGGCATGCCCGAGGAATTTTAGTTGACCCTGGAGAGCCTTCCGTTGAACAGATAGCAGAGGCGCTTGACTATCTTGCCTTCAACTGGGATAAGAGGCTTGGAATGGAGAAACAGGCACATCAAAGAGGTTACCAGATGAGATGGAACAATAGTGCCTGGGGTTTGTTGCAGCACATCGAATTTGTAAAAGAACAGAAGGAGGTAGTTACAGGCAGGAGGGTGGAATTTAAGAGAGAAAAGCCATCTATTTACGACAAAAAGGGCGCGCATTTAGCGACAAATAATGAATAGAGTTCGGCAGATAACGCTGTTATGCAGGTGGCAGTTGAATAAAAGAGCCCAAAAAAAATGATTTTAGAAAAGGGGTGTTTATTCAGAAAGAAATATAAGGTATAATATTACCGGATTGTGTGCAGCGTGGCAGTGTCTTGTACCAGAAATTTCTTCTATCAGGAGTAGCTTATGTCAGGTCATTCGCACTGGTCGGGAATAAAATATAAGAAGGCGGCAAACGACGCCAAGCGAGGCAAAATGTGGAGTAAGGTTGCTCGAATGATAATCGTGGCAGCCAAGAGCGGCGGCGGAGACCCTGCTGCGAATC
>CAZZHL010000041.1:0-11747 GCA_964653945.1 uncultured Pirellulales bacterium | reverse complement strand
TACTGGAGGCGATGGCGTGTGGGTGTGTTGTGGTAAGTACAGATTGCGGCGGTCCCAGTGATATAATCCGCGATGGGGAAAATGGTTTTATAGTCGACATCGGCAATACGGGCGCGATGGTATATAAAATCGAACTTCTTTGCAAAAATGAACAGCTGCGAAAGCAGATGAGCGCAAACGCAATAAAGACTGCCAGGCGATTTACATGGCCCGGAGCGGTAGATAAGTTGGAAGGGTATCTGTATTCAATCTATGATAAAAGCATCAGTTCCAAAAAATAAATAAATTAACCTCTAATCGTGACGGCTGAAATGACAGAGACAAAGACAAGAATCACCTGTGAAACCAGAGATAGTGAAGAACGTCATATATCACTTTCCCTGCTATGTCGAAGAGGGTTCAATCTTGTCTCGGTGATAGTTCATCAATTAAGATGGCGCTGGCGTTTTAAGGAATTTGGATGGCGGTCACGGTTGGAAAAGTACGATATGCTGACAAATCCGAAGATGATATCGATAGGTCGGAGAGTAAAGATACGTAAAGGATCCCGGATTGAGGCGTTAGGCGATAAGAATGGCAAGATCCCCAAAATAACTATAGGTGATGGTACGGGCATACATATGGACTTTCATTGTGGAGCAGCTGAATCGGTTACTATCGGCAAGAATGTTTTAATTGCTGGCCGCGTTTATATAACTGATCATGACCACAAATTCGACGACCCTGTAACACCACCGATAAGGTCTTCTGAGTTGATAAGCAAACCTGTAATTATAGAAGATGGGGTTTGGTTGGGAGAAGGTTGTGTTATTTTAAAAGGGGTAACCATTCATAGCAGAGCGGTAGTAGGCGCAAACGCAGTGGTGACTAGGGACGTTCCTCCGAGAGCAGTTGTGGGGGGGGTACCGGCCAAAATAATTCGGTTCGCGATACCCAAATGAATTCATATTTAAGAGCTCATTTTAACAAAGGGTGTTGATATCAGGCTCAGTCAGATTTTAAGGTCTTAAACAGGTAACAATGAACCAGGCTACAATATTTATTACGGTTCTTTTGGTCCTGACGACACTTATTGTTCCAAAGAAGTATTTTCTACTGCCATTTATCGTAGCCGCATGTTTTGTGCCTACGGACCAACGAATAATAATAATGAGTCTGGATTTTACTCCTGCACGAATACTAGTCTTAGTAGGAGCATTGCGTATTCTGCTGCGGAATGAGCGGCGAGTTATAAAATGGAATATATTTGATAAGATGGTGCTGGCCTGGGCATTGTGCGGTGCTGTGATATATGTGATACAGTGGGGAGATACAAGAGCTCTTATTTATAAATGCGGGGTCCTGTTTGACATAATCGGGCTGTACTGGCTGTTCCGTCAAGGTATCCATTCGTGGAGAGATGTCCGGTTTATTATCAAAGTCTTGTCTGTATGTGTTCTGATAATGACGCCCTTAATCTTGTCGGAACTATTAACCGGACGGAATCCATTCGTAATGTTAGGCACCGTTGTAACCAATGTTCGAGCAGAACGTTTTCGCTGCCAGGCATCATTTCCGATTTCTATCATGCTTGGATTATTTTGGGCGACATTGTTTCCATTGTTTTTCTCTATGGCCATGGTAAATAAGAACAAAATCCTGTACTGGGGCGCGGTTGTCGCGAGTATTTTCGCAGTTATTGCATCTGCCTCAAGTACGCCTCTTGGCACATTGATTGTTGTTTTACTTATAATTGGCGCCTTTAAGTGGCGGCAATATACTTCTATCGCATGGAAGGGCTTCTTTTTGTTATTGGTGAGCCTCCATCTTGTTATGAAAGCCCCGGTATGGCACCTTCTTGCTCGAGTAAATTTAGTTGGCGGATCAACAGGTTGGCACCGATATTATATTATAGAGCAGGCAATTAACCACTTCAGTGAGTGGGTATGGTTGGGTACCCGTGATACATCAGGTTGGGAGTATCGGTTTGATAGCCCGCGACAATTTGACATAACTAACCAATATATCCTTGAAGGTGTATTTGGCGGCGTGCTCACACTTGGGCTTTTTATAACAATATTAGTACTGGCTTTCCGGGCACTGTCCAAGTATTACCAGCAACCCCACAGCCGAGCACAACTGTGGCTTAGCTGGGGTATTTTTGTTGCCATGCTGGGGCATTGTGTGGCCTTTTTAGGGGTGTCTTATTTTGGACAAATATGCTTATTATGGTACCTGATGTTAGGAATAATCGGCTTTGTAGCTCAGGAAAATGTAAAAGAAAAACCCGTGTTTTGGACACCTTCCTTAAAGAGACCTTCCACGCTTTCAGGTATAGTGACATCCAAAGAGTAACTTTGTATTCCGAGTTCTAAAAAAGGATCAAGGCATGGCCCGTGCATTAATATTCAGCAATTTCCTAACTAAGGGGAAGGGTTCGGTGTTAGCTCCAGAGCATAGTGTTTTGCACGAATATAATTCTGTAGGTCCGGGCCATTGGCGCGCGAATTCATACTCTCCAAAGAAACACATTGGTATTATAGATTTAATGAAACGATTGATGGCATGCCTTATGCTCAGGGTGAAGTGTAAACGGTACGATGTTTTATTTGCAGATTCTACTATAACAGGGTTATTAATGTCCGTTCTTTTCCTGTTTGGCAAGGGTTCTAGAAAGCTTGTAATTGGCAGCTTTAACGTTCCCCGTCACAGGAAAGGTGTCTGGAAATGGTTGGCAGGACGATTATTTCGCAAAGTAGACCATTTCATTGTGCATAGCAGTTATGATATACAACTTGCGGCTAAATTGTACGACCTGCCGTCGGAACATTTTACCTTTTGGCCATTTGTAAGAGAGTACCCCACTACGGGAGACCCAAAAGACACTTACCTTTTTGAGGATAACAGCCCGTTCATCTTAAGTTTTGGCGGCAATGCTCGAGACTATCGAACATTTTTTGAGGCGATACAAGGAACCGATTTAAAAGCTGTTGTGGTCGCACGAGAATACAACCTTGAAGGTTTGAGTATTCCTGCTAATGTGCGCGCATTCTGCAATATTCCATTGAATGAATGCGATAAATTAGCTAGCAAATGCCTATTTACCGTGTTTAGTTTTGACGGCTCAGAGCCGTCGTGTGGTCAGATTTCAATTGTTACTTCCTTTATGCTAGGCAAACCTACAATATGTACCAATCTGGCAGGCGTACAAGATTACGTGAAAGAGTATGAAAATGGGCTCTTTGTGAGAATAAATGATGCTGATGATTTGCGACGCAAAATGCTCAAGTTGGCAAACGACCAACAGTTGCAGAACATACTTGCTGCTGGTGCACGCAACTGGGCAATACAGAATACCGATCCTGCAGCTTTACAACATAATATCGATAATATTGTAACTGCACTTGTGTCCTGACAAACTCAGCTTAACTTTTAATACAGCGGTTTTATTGAGGTTCTATTCATAATCGTAACCTAATCAAAAAATTAAAAGCCTCACAAAGTAGGCCAAATGATTATTAAAGAAAATGTTTTCAAGCATTAAGCTCTAACTCGCTATGATGTTATCTGTCGGTATTAGCATTTGTATAGCCATCTTCCTTTACTGGGGAATGCCGTGGATCTATGGAAAGTGGCTTCGATTGTTGCTGAGCCTCAGAGCTGTCCGGCAGAAGGTTCTTGTTTTAACATTTGATGATGGGCCAGGCAGCAGATTGACCCCAGCTATTCTGGACATTCTGGCGGAGCATAATGTTAAAGCAACGTTTTTTCTCCTTGGCAGAAATATAGTGGGACGTGAGGAAATTGTCAGGCGAATAGCTGCTGCTGGTCACGAAATCTGTTCCCATGGTTATGAACACATTAACTACATGAAAGTGTCACCATTTCGCGCTTTGAGCGACATCAAACACGGCTGGCAAGCTATCGACGGCGCTCTAGGAAAGCAGCAACGCATATATCCATTTCGGCCGCCTTATGGGAAGCTTAATCTGTTTTGTTTGTTATATCTTTGGGCTCGCAAGATACCGGTTTACTACTGGACGCTGGTTTCCAGCGACACGTGGCCGATGGATAAACGAGACAGCAAGCGAATATCATTGCTGACTGGCAAAATGGGCGGAGCTGTTGCCTTGGCTCATGATTTTGACCGTATAACAGACCACGTGGATAATATGGTTCTTGATTCTATCCGGTTGGCATTGTTGACAGCAAAAAAAACAGGAATGCGGGTGATTACCATCTCTGAGCTTGTAAGCACTAAAGGGGAAAAGTGATTTGGATGTATCAATAATCATAGTTAATTGGAATACAAAGGGTATTCTGCGCAATTGTCTACAATCCATATATGAGCAGACAGATGGTATTGATTTCGAGGTGATTGTTGTTGACAATGCCTCGACCGATGGCTCGCCAAATATGGTAAGGATTGATTTTCCCAAGGTGCTGATCATTGAGAATTCTGAAAACCGAGGCTTTGCAGCAGGTGTAAATCGGGGTATAGTTCTGGCTAAGGGCAGATATGCTTTAGTTTTGAACAGCGATACTATTATTTGTGATAACGCTATCGAAAAAACAGTGCGATATGCACATAAGCATCCCGAAGCAGCAGTTGTCGGATGTCAGGTTTGTGAAAATAGTGGTATTATACGGATGACTTGTTTCGATTTTCCAAGTGTTTTTAGCATTTTCTGCAAATTATTTGGTTTGGCTAAGATTTTCAAGAGGAACCGGTTGTTGGGTCGAGAGCAGATGTTGTGGTGGGATCGAAAGAGCGAACGTCAGGTTCACGTGGTTTCCGGTATGTTTATGCTGGTCCGGCGTGAAGCTGCTGATGAAGTCGGCGGTATGGACGAAGATTACTTTTTGTTCTACGAAGAAACCGATTGGTGCTATCGATTTGCGGAGGCTGGTTGGAAGATGTTGTTCTGGCCGGGTGCAAAGGTATTTCATATACATGGAGGTGGTCAAAGCAGGAAAAAAGATTCTCTAAGGTCTTTCATTCAATTTCGCAAAAGTCTTTTGATATATTTCAAAAAGCATCATAGTTCCTTGCAAGGCTTTATTGTTAGAATCCTCCTGATTATTGACGCTGTGGTTCGCTGCATCATCTGGGCAGCGCTAATGATACTCAAGAAATTGCTAGGCAAAGACGCGTCAACGGAATCAGCCAATATGAAAAATTACTGGTGGTTGTTTAAGTTTTGCCTTTCCAGCATTGAACCCGTGCATGGAATATAATACGCAGGTTATTTCATCTTGAGAGGTTTGAAAGAAATGATCGAACTCGTATGTGCGGTAATATACGCAATATACTTATGGAGCTTACGATACAAGCCTCACCGAATAATTTTATATTATCATGATGTTAAGAAACGCGATGTCGGGTATTTTCGCAAACAAATGCGGTACTTGGTAAAGAAAAAATATAAAGTTGTGAAAGTTTCCGAGATTAAAGGTGCTTTGCCGGAGGGATCAAGAGCACTAGTTGGACTGACTTTTGATGATGCTCTTCTAAGTGTTAAGGAAAATGCCATACCGGTTTTAGCAGAGCTTGGTTTACAGGCAAGTGTTTTTGTTCCAACGGGCTATCTGGGACGCCGGCCGGAGTGGCCTATGGATAGAAATTGTCTTGATGAGAATGACGTTGTTATGAATGAACAACAAATCGCAGCGATTGCCAGAGACGGTTTTGAAATTTTTTCCCATAGTGTTTCGCATTGTGTGCTGACAAATCTGGAAGGTGATAGATTAAGTGAGGAAATGGTACAATCCAAGCAGACTTTAGAACGAATTGTGGGGCATAAAATTCCGGGAGTGAGTTATCCTTACGGTGCCCACAATAAGAAGGTGTGCGAATCGGCGCGTCAGGCGGGCTACCAATACGGTTTTACCATAGAGCCCCATCCGGTTGAACCCACAACAGATAACTTGCAAATAGGCCGATTTTCAGTACGGCCTTCAGATGGTTTGCTAAAGTTCATGCTAAAAGTTATGGGGGCATATCAGGTTTCAAAGTACTTAAGAGCGATAAAAGCGTTTCTTAATAATTGTTTGCCGGGAATAGGCAAAAACAAAAAATGCCTTTGCGACTGTAACTGATAAGGCAGTTGTCTATCACCTATCTTTGCTTGTGGATAGTACACATTAAAAATGAATCTTAACGAAGGTAATACCGACGAGAGAAGTTACACCATAGAGGTAGACGGCATCAGTAAAGACCAATGGGACAATATTATACAAAACTTCGCTGACGCCACCATTTACCAGACTTGTTCTTATGGGGCAATTCGATGGGGCAAAGAAAATCTTAGCCACTTGGTTCTTATGAAAAAAGGTGAGATTGCTGCCGCGGCTCAGGTAAGGATAGTTTTCTTTCCATTATTTGGTTCGCATATAGCTTATATTGCTCGCGGGCCTATGTGGAGGCTTCGAAGAGAAAATAGAAAATACGGAATATTTCGCCGGATGGTACGGGCATTACAGGACGAATATATGTCAAAAAGGGGACTTTTCGTAAGACTGGTTCCTAATGAGTTTGAGAATGAAACTGACCGGTTACAACAAATATTGAAGCAGGAAGGATTTCAAAGTCAATCATCCACTTCTCCATATAGAACAATCCTGAATGACCTGAACCCTTCACTGGAAGAGCTTAGAAAAAACCTTCACAAAAGATGGCGGGAAAAGCTGAACCGAGCTTTGCGAGAAGACCTGGAAGTTATAGAAGGAACCGAGGATAATCTCTATGGGACCTTTGTAACTCTTTACAAAGAAATGTGCGCTCGAAAAAAATTTGTAAGTTATGTTGACATTAATGAATTTAGAGCGATTCAAAACAACCTGCCAAGGGCTCTCAAAATGAATATTATGATTTGTAAATTTCAGGGCACAGCCGTTGCAGCTCTGGTTTGGTCAGCGATTGGCGATACCGGGATAACCATATTTAGTGCCACTGGCAACAAATGTCTAAAATCCTACGGATCTTACCTGTTGAGATGGAAGATGCTGGAAAGGCTAAAGGAACGAGGCTGCCGTTTTCTGGATCAGGGCGGGGTAAATTTACAAAACAATCCTGGAGGCTACCATTTCAAGGCTGATATGGGAGGAATGGAAATTTGCAATATCGGGCAGTTTAATGCATGTAGAAGTATGACTAAGTCAGCTTTAATCCGCATTGGTGAAAACTGCAGAAACAAAATAAGGTGGCTAAACAGCAACTCAACAGATTTGTTCATTCTGTAAGCACAAAAGTTAAACCATAAAGTCTGTGTTTTTTAAGGTCCGGCGTCCAGCTACGCATTGAGCGTAGCGGCTGAATGCTAGGACATTTGCAGAGGAAAACTCCATGGCCAAGCATTTTCTATTCTATAGAATCGTTCGCTATTATAAAGCAAACGGGTTAACCAAAACGCTTCGTCGCAGCTTTGAAATGTTATGGCAAAAGACTTTTCGAAAACGGTTTGTTATATTTTTTGTTGAGCTAACAAAACTAAATGGCGTAGAAATCAGGATGCCGCAAAATTTTGCTGTGGAATGCAGAAAAAATGCCGGGGAAATCACGAAAGATGAATTTGAGTCGCTAACGCATTATGGTGGAGAAAGGATTATACGCTACGAACTGAAAAACCGGTTTGGTAAAGGCGCTTATCTTTGGCTGATGAAAGTGGACGGAAAGGATGTGGGCATGGTCTGGACGATCAGGCAGAAAACATTAAAACCTTATTATTGGCCCATGACACCTAATGATGTGCATCTTTTCGACAATGAAGTATTTCGGGACTATCGGGGACAAGGTATTAATCCATTTCTTATTAATTATGTAGTTTTTGAACTAAAGAAAAAGGGGGTTATCCGTGCCTTTATTGAAACTAGCGAAATCAACAAGCCGGAAATTCGGTCTTTGTCTAAGACATCTTTTACCGAGTTAGGCAGAGCTGGGCGACTACATCTGCCGGGGTGGAACATTACCATTTGGTCAAAAATTGGTTGCTTGAAATCAACTGACTAAATCAAAAGAATTACTGTCTTGTCCGAGAGCACTGTTTGAGCGTATGAATAATTGTACCCAACCAATTGAATGTGATACGATTTGTTTTGGCGGTGAAGATTGGTGGTACCATAACCGCGGCCATTTCGACATGCAAATAATGCGATGGCTTGCCCGGTTAGGTACAACTCTCTACATTAATTCCATTGTTATGCAAAAGCCTAAATTAACCGAGGGGAAAAAATTCATAAATAAATTGAATCGAAAAGCCAAAAGTATTTTTACCGGTCTTAAGAAAAGCGATGCTGGCTTCTGGGTCTACAGCCCGTTTTCTCTGCCAATGCATCATATAGCTTTTTTTAAGAAACTGAATGAGAAGATTTTGAATTCTCAAATCAAATTTGTGATTCACAAACTCGGTATTCGAGAGCCTATTATCTGGGTCGCTTGTCCTGCAGCTTGTGATGTTGCACTGAAGGCGAAAAGGGTCAAACTTGTATACCAGAGAACCGATCGGTATGAAGAGTTTCCTAATGTTGATAGAAGAACCATCAGTGAGTTTGATATAAGGCTCAAAAAGAACGCGGACCTGACCGTGTTTGTAAGCAGAGATTTATATAGTCAGGAACATCATCAATGCAAGAAGGCAATTTATTTAGACCATGGCGTTGATTACGAGCTGTTTGCCTCTGCCGAGAAAGACCCGAAACAGCCCCATGATATTATTGATATCCACAGGCCAATTATAGGTTTTTACGGAGGCTTTGCTGCCCATACCACTGACATTGGCCTTTTGAAAGAGGTCGTTGATTTGCTGCCAGACAGATCCTTTGTTTTTGTGGGGCAGCCTTCGCAAGAATGTGATGGGTTAACAGCAAGAAAAAATGTATGGATGTTGGGTCAAAAGCCGTATGAACAGATTCCACATTACGGTAAATGTTTCGACGTGACAATAATGCCTTGGAAACAAAATCGCTGGATACAGGCATGCAATCCAATCAAGTTAAAAGAATATCTGGCGTTGGGCAAACCAATTGTCAGCACTCCCTTTAATGAATTGAGCAGGTACTCTGATGTGGTATATGAGGCCAAAACTCCTAAAGCTTTCGCACAGGCTATAGAAAAGGCTCTGGCCGAAGACTGTCCGAGTCGAATTGTTGCACGACGAAAAAGAATCATTAATGCTTCCTGGGATAGTAAGGCACAAGTAGTTTTAGATAGGCTTTTCACCAATAATTGTAAAGCAGACACTATCAATGAACGCTCAAAATAGATTGAAAATTTGCATTGCGTGTTCACCTGGCGGTCATATGGTGCAGGCAAAAAAACTAGCACCGGTCTATGAGAAACATGAATACTTTTACTTTACCTTCTCAGGGGCAGTAGCCCAAGAAATGAAAAAGAGTAACCATGTACGAGCCATTCCCAACATAGTCAGGCGTAATCCTGTATCTTGGATAACAGGCATAATTTTATCAGCTTATATTGCATTTATTGAAAGACCTGATTTGGTGATTACTACTGGTGCCGGTGTAGTTGTGTTTTTCTGTATCTTCGCACGGCTTTTGGGTGCAAAACTAATATATGTAGAAAGTATGGCCAAGATTGAAAAGCCAACACTGACTGCTAGGTTTTTGTATCCTTTCTCAGATATGTTTTTGGTTCAGTGGCCTGGGTTGCTTAGTTTTTTCCCCAAGGCTCAATTTCTTGGGAGACTTTTTTGATATTTGTTACTGTGGGAAATTGGCATAGAGGTTTTGACCGACTTGTCAAAGCTGTGGACAGGCTTAAAGGCCAAAATATAATACAGCAAGATGTCATAGCACAGGTTGGAGCAGGCTGTTATAAGCCGGTCCATCTGGGAGTGATAGAATATTGTTCTCCAACGGAATTTACAGATTTTGTAGCCAAATCGAAATTAGTGATAACCCATGCGGGTATTGGTTCCATAGGACAGGCAATTGAGCTGGGCAAACCTATAGTCGTAGTTCCACGCAAAGCCGAAGTTGGTGAGTGTAGTGACAACCACCAGTGGATAACCGCAAAACAACTTGAAAAAGAAGGCCAAGTATTGGTTGCATACGAAACAAACAATCTGCCGGGAAAAATAAAGCAGGCTGAGAACTTCGTACCAACACAGAAACAAGATAACCAGAAAATCATCCAAGCAATTGAAACGTTCCTCAAAGAATTGGTAATTAAGAAATGTGGCGCTTCCTGCGATGAGTGATGTGACCATTTCCATTGTTAGTTATTGTCAGAAAGATCTGCTTGATAGATGTCTTGTTAGTCTATACAAACTTTCTTTGCCAAGTAGTTGGCAGATTGTGGTTGTGGATAATAATTCATCGGATGGGTCGGCAGAGATGGTGGCCCAAATCTATCCAATGGTTAATCTTATTCGGCTCAAAAAGAATCTTGGCTATGCTGGTGGACACAATATAGCCTACAGTCAAACAGAAAGCCCTGTATTTATTGTCTTGAACCCTGACGTTATCGTTTTACCAAGCAGTTTAGAAACACTTGTTCAGACGTTTGAAAAATTTCCGAAAGCTGCAATAGTGGGTCCTTGCCTGTTAAACCCCGATGGCTCACTTCAATTTTCTGCAAGACGGTTTTATGATTGGCGCACAGTAGCTTGTAGGCGGCTTCCAATACCAGGGAGAAAAAAAGTGAATGATTATCATCTCATGAAAGATTGTGACTTTAACCAAGTGTTAAATGTCGATTGGGTATTGGGTGCTGCAGTGGGTATTCGAAGGTCTGCATTTAATGAAAGAATATTATTCGACACCCGCTACAAGCTTTACTTCGAAGATGTTGACCTTTGTTACTTTGCCAAGAAGAGGGGATGGGATGTTCTATATTGTCCCCAGAGTAAAATGATTCATGACCATCAAAGAAACAGTGCCAAAGTCTTCTTTAACTCTGCAATGATAAACCACTTTATAAGCTGGGTAAAGTTTTATCTCAAAAGCAGAGGGCGCCTTAAGGTAAACGAAGCACCAATAAACCAAGTGCAAGAAAGAACTCCAATATCTTCTTCAAGAGGTTAACAGAGTTTTTATTAAGAGTTCAAATGGGTAAGTACTGCGCAAGTAAACAAAATATTAAAGCTATCATACTCGCGGGATGCCGTGATTTCGGGCGATGTCCATTGGCGTCGTGCTTGCCCACAGCTTTGTGGCCTGTAGTGGGAGAATCCGTCTTAGAACATCTACTAACTTCCTTAACCAAACAAGGTATAAGGAAGGCAACAATCTGTTCCAACGGAGATGGTTCACTGCTGGCAGAATCAATCCGAGCCGATAATCATTTAGAGTTGAATTTTCTGGACGAACCACTTCCGGCCGGCACTGCAGGTTGTATTCGTGATGCTGCCAGCGGTGAAACTGATGGGTTACTTTTGGTATTATCTGCTGATATGATACGTCCCCTGAAAATTGGCGTACTGATAAACGCCCACCGTGACGCTAAGTCTGATTTGACTGTGATGTTTAATCCTGACCGTACAAACGGCAATCTGATGGGAGAGCCAGCGGGAATTTATATTTGCCAAACCAGCATCTTGAAACATATTCCGGAACAAGGCTACTTTGACCTAAAGGAAGGTTTAATTCCAGAGTTGCTTCGTGCTGGCAAAACCATTCATACGGCAATATTACCACACCACGTTGGAAATTTTCGAGATAGGCAAGGATATCTATCTGCTATAGCCAATTACCTCGAAAATGCGCCAGAACTAAACAGCAATTTAAAACTCTATAAGCGGGCCGATTCG
>CAZZHL010000040.1:0-11783 GCA_964653945.1 uncultured Pirellulales bacterium | reverse complement strand
GGTACGTATGCAGTCACTGGCTGAACAGGCTGCTACTGGTTCGTATTCGTCTGCCCAGCGAGCGATTATGCACCAGGAGTTCGACGAAATGCGACTGGAGATTGACCGTATCGCCGCTGCCACAAAGTTCAACGGTATCGCTATGCTCAACAACACAAGCACCAGGTCAATCCACTTTGGTGAGTTAGCCACTGATAAGATTGACGTCACCGGCAGCAATATGACCAGTGCTTCAACTGGTCTTGCCCTTACAGCCCTGACCATTGCTACTACAGGCAGTGCCAAGACTGCCTTGGCGAGCTTAGAGACCGCAATCGGCAGTAAGGATACTGCTCGTGCCAAGTTCGGTTATAAGATGAACCGTCTGGAGAGCACTGTAAGCGTTCTCAACATTCAGAGCGAGAATCTCCAGGCAGCTGAGTCACGTGTCTCTGATGTCGATGTGGCTACCGAGATGGCAAATATGACCAAGAACCAGGTGTTGGCACAGGCCGGTATCGCGATGCTGACTCAGGCCAATGCAATCCCGCAGATGGCACTGACCCTGCTTCGCTAATAGTGGTTGTGACTGAACACGCTGTAATAAACAGCTTGGTCTTATAGTCCAACCAGTTTTCTCCGACAATATTTAGGGGGATGATCGTTGCACAGACAACGGTCATCTCCCCATAATTTAAAACAACATATTAAAGCTACACGGCAACGGTTTGGAAACGGCCTTAAAATCTTACTGTCGGAACTTGGGGGAAGTATTAAGGAGTAATACAATGGACCAGGTCTCTATATACAAGGAAACGTCAGTTACGACACAAAGCAAAGGCCGGCTCGTAGTTATGCTATATGATGGAGCGATTAAATTTATGAAGCTGGCAATCAATGGTTTAGAAGTGGGCGACTATGAAGCAAAGAGCCGGTATATAAACAAAGCCCTCGATATTGTAAATGAACTCAATGCAGTATTAAATATACAGCAGGGCGGTGAAATAGCTGCTAACCTTCGCAAACTTTACCTGTTTATGAGCAATCGTCTCGCCGAGGCCAGTATAAAACGCGACCCACAAATGATTCGTGAGGTAATTTCTTTGATGGAGGAGCTTAACCAGGGCTGGAGAGCTATTACAGGCTAAGCTATCGCAGTGATTTGGGCTGCTTATGGATTTGCAGGTGCTTAGGGGGGACAGCAAGTTTTTTGCTAAGTTTGTAGAATAACTTATCACTCACAAAACTAACCGGAGAGGGCGGAATTCCAGGCTTCGCCTTAGAACCAAAATTTGCCTCGGGCAAATTTCCATAGGGGTTCCGCCCCTCTGGCATCCCCTTCGATTTCACTCAGGGTCCTGTCACCCCGACGACGTGGGAAAATCCTTTTCCCACACCCTTTGGGGGGTTCAAATCCCGCCTACCCAAAGTAGGCAGCACATCGGAGAGGGCGGGATTCGAACCCGCGGTACGGGTTTATACCCATACGACGGTTTAGCAAACCGTTGCCTTCAGCCACTCGGCCACCTCTCCAAATTACAACTAAGAATCAATTTACACCTTAAATGTAAGGATTGCAAGAAGATAACCCCCAGGTGCAGTTTTTTGCTATAATTTCACGAGAGCCGCCAGCAGTGAGTAGCTCGACGAATCCATAGTTACCCTAAAAAACCACCCCCATGAACATTCATTTGAAGGCTGTAAACCTTATCCTCGCAGGTAATATAAAGCGTCTTATTTTCCGGGCCGCCGAAGGTAGTATTTGAGCAGAATTCAGGTACCGGCACCATCTCCAGTTGCTCGCCTTGCGGTGAGACAATCCAGATACCTCCTAAACCGGCGAAGTAAAGGTTACCTCGCTCATCGATTGTCATACCGTCCGGGTCGTTATTACTTGGAGGGCTGGTCGGTTTGAAGAAAACCGCTCCTGTCCCCAGCGTTCCGTCCGGATTAATGGGAAAAACCCACCAGCGTTTCCAGGTTGTGTTACTGCTGCTGCTTTCTGCGACATAAAGCTTTGTGCCATCGTTCGAGGCGATGATGCCGTTCGGCTGATATAAACCGCTTGCCACTCTCGTTACTGTATTATCGGGTTCAAGCAAATATACACCCTGATCAGCTGGTCCAGTGCTCCAGTCAGGACCGGTGAAATAAATGTTGCCATTTTCTGTTTGGCAAAGGTCGTTCGGTTTTTTGTCAGTTCCGCCTGCAATGACCTGTGAATCCTCGGGGCCGCTTGCGCCGATTTGGTGGCTGGAAATTTGTTTGGGATTTTCATCTGCTGTTAACAGCCGGCCTTCCAGCGAGAGAAATGTCCCGTTCGTATATGGTGTACCGCTCATCCAGACAGTGACACTTCCCGGTGAGTCGAGGCGGAGCAATTGATTATCGGTTCTGTTAGTAAAGTACAGTTTGTTTGTAGCAGGGTCCCACGTTGGGCCTTCAAAATACGTGTCTTCTGAGGAGTATACTTCAACGAGTTCTGCGTCTTCGACAATCAAAGGAAGTTCAGGTGCTCCCGTCCAGTACTTGGCGAAGACAGCAAAATCTTTAAAGTTAACGATACCGTCTCCATTGGGGTCAGGGGCGATGTCAGCTTCTAATGGTGTACTTGTTGCTGTCTGCAGCCACTGTCCTGATATCATCTGCAAATCGTTGTAATCTACGAAGCCGTCACCATTAAAATCGGACGGATTCGGAGTCGATAGCTCGATACCATCGTCGGTTCCCAAATTACGAGAATACTGTTTGTCGGTAGAATTATTCCAGTGCTCGTGCACACCTAAGCTTTCCAGAGCCACACCACTATGATTGGGGTCATAGAATGTCCCTGAACAGGGGTCATTTGCCAGTGCTGCTTCGTGCAAATAGTCGTCTGTGCCAGACTTATGGGGATGGTCTGTCCACTCGGTGTAAAGAAAGTCATTAGCGACTGAGTCGACGGCCACTTGGTCCATCGAAATGAAGATGCTGGATGGCCAGTCATTATTAAATGGCGTCATAGACCATTTGAGAGGCTCCGACGCCCAACCATGTCCTGCGAATAGACCATCGATTAGTGAAATCAGCGTTTTGCCTCCCAGCTCCGGATGCCCCATCAAATCGACTATCGCCCTATAGTACCCCATTCCGGGCCGCTCCGTAGCACGCGTAAGGTGCAAATTATAGTATCCACCCGCATCTGGGTTTCTCTTAAGCGAGCCATAGTGGTTTTTCCCACTAAGCGTAATACCGGAGTCATCATGACTCTTCAATATTGGGAAGTTGATAAAGTATTCTGCATTTGCGAAGGCGACAGGTATATAATCCTGAGTTTTTCCGGAGGCGCCCGTCGTGCTCCAGTAAAACTTCACAGTAGACAACGTGGCTGGTTCACGTCCTTCGCCGCCGACCCTGTCGAAGTAGACAACATCTGGGAACTCGGCATGAACGATATTATACCAGTAGTGAGGCATTACTCTGGTAGGGTCTCCTATTGAAATATCAGTCTGGTTTACACCGACGATATTCACAAGCTGGCTCAAAATCGCAATGGTGAGCTGCGGGGAGTTATCTATAAGGTCGATGAACTCGGGACCATCCCACCACCCAGGAGTTGGTTTATTGCGGTCACCATCGAAAGTCAAAGTCATATTAACTTTAATGCCGATTTTTTCGCCGGACGTGTAGCCGACATCACCTTTTCCCATTCGCTGATTGAAGTTTCTGAATATTGCGTCCCAGGCGTCATAATCGCTGTTTTGGCCGGCCAATGCCCTAAGTGACCTGGAGAGCATTTTATTGACGGCCTGCTGATTAGTGCAGGCGCTTGAATACCAGCGTTCTCCCGAGCCGGGGCCGGCCCAATCCGTGGCATTGGAGTCGTGAATCCAGACAACACGGCCGGGTTGGACGCCCTTGGCTTCGCCCATTGGAGCGTTAGCAATCCGTGGCTCGTGGCCATAGATTATTTTCTGGTCGGTGCTGCTCATAGCTGCATAGATAAAGGCAACGCTGGTAGCGACGCAAATTGCTGCTACAGCATAGCGTGCCTTGCTCATGTACTTTTTTGCCCTGCGGAAGGCAACGACTGAGCCAATCAAACCCATAAGCCAGATTACAAAGCTTGATGCCAGTGGAAATGCTACACGCTGGCACGGGTACGTAGCTCTTGATGGTTTTGGTATCACCCGTACCATGAACCAGATTAGGGCTAATAGCCCTGTAACTGGGAATATAAATCGTAACCATTTATGGCTTCTACGGTTTGCAGAAAGTTTTTTCGGACAAGTTGAAGGGTCGTCTTTTCTTTGTACATGCGACATTTTAACTACTCCTTATTATCGTTATACTTGAAATTCTACTTTCTCGCCGCCGCATAGCTTTGGCGAAGCGGGGTCAGTATCAATAAACAATATCACCATCACGCAATGTTTTGATATCTCTCGCTACAATTTCCGAAATGATTTGCTCTTGCTCATACAGAACCGGCTTTGACCACTTGGTAGCATAATCGGTTGACTCAACCTCGCGTTGCTGACCTGGGGCTTTTCTTCTTATTGCGGTGATTTTTCGCTGTTCTGCCAAAATCTTTTCTGCTAGGTCAAATTTCGGAATTTCAGTGACTTGCTCGGTTTTTTCTGAATTTCTTTTTGGAGTTCCGGGTATTATGTCCTTGGCGCGTAGTATACGGCCTTTGGTTTGTTTTTTATCAACATAATTTTTATCGTTGCTATCGGCCTTGCTCAACGTCATAGCCTCCTCTAGTATGTATTCATTTTAATGAAATCATTGCGATTAGTCAAGGGCAAAATAGCTTTTATCTGCGGTTATTGGCCTGTAGCCGCCGATTGTTTATGTGATATTTGTTTTTACCGGGATATTATGTGTTTTTTTGTTCGAGGAAGGCATCCAGGATTTCTGCGGCTGCGATGGCGTCAAGATGCTTTTTTCTTTTTTTGCCTTTAGGAAACTCGGCAGAAGTCAGCTTGTCTTCAGCGGCGAAACTGCTCAGGCGTTCATCCTGAAAGTGAACAGGTATGTCAAGATGTTCTTTTAGCTGCTCAGCGAACTTTTTGACAAGTTTTGCCTGGGCCCCTTCGGAGTCGTCCATATTCAAAGGCAATCCCAGCACGATAGCCTCTATGTTTTCAGCTTCGACTATATCTGCAATCTTTTTTATTAGCCCTTTTTGGCTCTCGATTACGGCTAAAGGAGAAGCGATGATCTCTGCTGGGTCACATATTGCCAATCCCGTGCGTTTAGTGCCGTGATCTATTGCCAGGTATCTCATTTTCCAACAGTTCGAATTGTATATATTTATTGTTCTGTCACAGAAATTTTTCGCCGCCATGCTGTTTTATCAGTTCGAGCAGCTCCTTTATTTTGTCGGTCTGGCTGATATGACATACCAGTGTGGCGTCGTTGCTGTGGGCCACGACTATGTTTTCCAGACCAATCGCGGCGATTAGATGACCTGTGTCTTCAGTTACAAAGATGGAATTTTTGCAGCCCAGCAGCTCGCTTGCGCCAGCTACGACAATGTTCTTGTTCTTATCAGAGTTGATAATATCTGCCAGTGCCGCAAAAGAACCCATATCGAGCCAGCGACAATCCAGTTGTATTGCGAAAACATTCCTGGCCTTTTCCATAACGGCAAAGTCGATACTGATTTTCGGCAATTTGACAAATTGCTCTTTGAGAATTTGCTGCTGCTCTGGACCGGCCCAAGCGGTCTTGATTTGTTGGAAAGGTTGGGTGGATTCCGGCAGGAACCTGGCTAAATTGTCCAGAATTGTCTTGGCCTTCCAGACAAACATTCCGGAATTCCATGAGTATTTGCCGCTGGCTATGTATTCTTTTGCTGTTTTTTCATTTGGTTTTTCTTTGAAAGATTCCACGGAATGTATTGTGTTTTTACAGTCAGGGTACTTCTGGGTAGCGCCACATTTAATATAACCAAGCTGAGTGCTTGGGAAGGTCGGCTTGATGCCGAAAGTAAGCAGGTTGTCCGGGTTATTATTGACAAATGCCAGAGCGTCTTCGAGTGCCTGTTGCAGCACCTCAGGCGGTTCTATGAGCTGGTCAGCGGTAACGACCGCCATTGTTGCATCGGGGTCATATTTGCTCAGGATTGTTGCCGCCAGTCCGATGGCACCGGCTGTGTCACGGACAGCGGGTTCTGCGATGACGTTATCGTAGGGCAGCTCCGCCAGGTTCTCGCGGACTAAGTCTGCAAAGCCGGCGTTGGTGAGGGTAATTATGTTTCTGGTGTCGAATATCGGCCTGAGGCGTTCAAAACAACAGCGAAGAAGCGTCTGGCCGTCGAGGAGCTTTAGGACTTGTTTGGGACGTTTTTGTCGGCTCAGCGGCCATAATCTCTTTCCGGTTCCGCCTGCCATTATCACTACATAGTTCATTACCAAACCCCTTCATCTGCCAAAGAGTCGTATTCAAAAAAGTGTATCAAACCGTGAAGTTGTCGTCAACTTCAGTCATAGACCGGATTTGCTGTGCTAATTCTTTATATTCTTTGCCGGGCTTGTCCATAAGTGCAAACGTGGCTTCCTTACCTAATTCAACGGCTGGCTGGTCATAAGTATTTATGCCGAATAGTGCGCCGGCAAAAGATGTTGTCACCTCGAACAGATAGATAAACTCACCGACCGTATAAGCATTTACCTCAGGAAAGACGACCGTAAGGCAGGGACGTTTGCTGGCTAAAAGTGCGTACTCAGTTGCCTTCTTTTCGCTGTTGAACAGCACGCTCAAATCTTTATTGGCTAAATAATCAAGCTCAGGTGCACATTCAGGAGCAGGGCCTATCTTTAACTCTCTATCGAAATTTCCGACCTGAAGGAAGGTGAACAGTTTGTCATTAGGTCCTTCACGATATAATTGTACCTGGCTGTGCTGGTCGGTTGTCCCGAGTGCTTTTACGGGCGTTGGGCCGATATAGACTTTGTTGCCTTTGAGGTCTTCTGATTTGCCCAGACTTTCAGCCCAGAGCTGGCGATACCAATCAGCTAAATCCTTGAGGTGGTAGCTGTATGGCATTATTACGGAAATTTTTTTGTCTCGATTGTAGTAGTGCCGGTTTATCGCGGCGTTAAGAGCTGCTGGATTTTTATAGAAATCCTCGCAGCTGACTCTCTTATCCATATCACGGGCGCCTTCTAAGAGCGAGTCGATATCGATTCCGCACATCGCAGCGCTGAAAAGCCCGACATCACTTAAGATACTAAACCTGCCGCCGACACCGTCGGGAACGATAAGACTTTTGAAACCCGCCTCGTCAGCTATACTACGCAAAGTCCCTTTCTCTGTGTCGGTTGTTACGATGACCTGTTTTTTCAGGCCTTCGGGGCCGAGCTTGTCGAGAAGCAGTTGGCGAACAATCATAAATTGAGATGCTGTCTCTACGGTCCTGCCGGATTTGCTTATGACGTTGAAGATTGTTTTATCGAGCTTATCATCGACCCAATCCAAAAAAGAACCTAATTGAGCGGGGTCAACATTGTCGAAGACGAAAAGACGCGGACCTCGTCGCTGGGCGGCATCGATGTTGTACATATATGGATTTAATGCGGTTTGCAAGGCGATATTACCCAGCGCAGAGCCGCCTATACCGAGAACAACGAGGTTTTCGCAATCACCTTTCACTTTGGCAGCAAGGTCTTTGATTCTCTTGGGGTTTTCTTTGCTATAAGGCAGGTCTCTGTATGGTGTTTTTCCGGCTTTTCTTTCCTTATTCAGCTGAATAATCAACGGTGAAGTTTGTTCGGCGAGTTCGGCAAACTGTTCGTTTGTTATACCATGTTCTGCACCAATAACATCTGCTGTAACATTTTTATAATAGAATTCGATTTCTGATTTTGACACTGGCATATCCCTTTCGTATCTGTTTACTTTTTTGCTATGGTTTTTGCCGGATAAACAACAGAATCTGCGGTAAATCCATACCCTAAACGTTTACCTTTGAAAGGCCGGCGTATTTTAGCATGAGTGTTTTTGTCTGTCCAGAGTTGAATTCGACCACCACCACGCTGTTTTCGCCCATATCGATAAACTCTTTGACCCTGCCAAGGCCGAAAGATTTGTGCCGAACCAGCTCACCGGCAGCAAAGGCATAAAGCGTATCACGGGCTTCCAGCCCGTGATACCACGGCCAGGATGGCCGTGGTACATTTTGGTTCGATTCGGAAAAGTCTATCTCCAGTTCGAAGAGAAACTGCGAAGGTATAGTTCGCAGCAGTTGGCCTCGTATTGTTCGGTATCGGGCGTAGCTTATATGTAGGCTGGTTTTGGCCCGTGTTATGCCGACAAAAAGTAGTCTGCGTTCCTCTTCAAGCTCATCGTCGTTTTCGCTTTCACTGCTTCTTTCGTGTGGCAATAGGCCCTGTTCGACGCCGGCGATAAAGACATTTTCAAATTCCAGTCCCTTGGCAGTATGTAATGTCATAAAGGCGACTTTCTCACTGGAGCCGTCATACGCATCGGCATCGCTGAAGAGCGATATTTGCTGAAGATAATCGATGAGTTCCGGTTGCTCTGTTTGCTTATCATATAAAGCGGCGGCGTTTATCAGCTCATTTATATTCTCGATTGCATTTTGTCCATCAGGACCGGCTTCTCGAAGTGACTTTTCCAGGCCGGATTCGATAAAGACTCTCTCGGCAAGTGGCGCCACATCACCTTTAATATCTTTTTTGAACATTTCGAGCATTTTGACAAAGCCGGCAATTTTTTCCTTTGGGGCTTTGGAAAGAGAATCGATATGCTCTGACTTTTTCAGTGCTTCGAGAAAACTGAGCTTGTGCAGGGATGCATAAGCACGGACTCTATCGATAGTGGTTTTTCCGATACCGCGGGCAGGGGTGTTGATAATACGCAGTAGTGCAATTTCATCGTCGGGATTAACGAGGACCTTCAAATATGCGAGTATGTCGCGGATTTCTTTTCTGTTGTAGAATTCAACGCCTCGCACAACCTGGTAGGGTATTTTATTGTGGATAAATGCCTCTTCAAGCAGGCGGCTCTGGGCGTTAACACGATAGAATACGGCTATGTCTTGCAGCGAAGCCCCTTTGCCCGAAAGCTCTTGTACTTTCAGGGCGATGGACTGGGTCTCTTCGGCTTCATCCTCGAAAGAGCTTATAACGGCGTCAGTGCCATGTGGTTTTGTGGGGACAAGCTTTTTTTCTTTTCGGTTTTGGTTTTGTGCTATCAAATTATCGGCAACAGCGAGAATGTTTGGCGTGCTGCGAAAGTTTTCCTCCAGCTTTACGACCATGGCATCGGGCCAGTCTTTCTCGAAGTTTATTATATTTCTGATGTCGGCACCGCGCCAGCGGTAAATCGACTGGTCCGGGTCGCCCGTTGCGCAGATATTGTTATGTTGCCAGACGAGCGCTTTGGCAATTACGTATTGGGCGCGGTTGGTATCCTGATATTCGTCGATGAGCAAAAATTTGAAGCGATTTGACAGCTCGCAGCACACGTCAGAACAATTTTGGAGTAAGAGGGCGGTTTTCATCAATAAGTCATCAAAATCCAGCGCATTTTTTTCGGCTAAGATATCTTGATAGCGGGCGTATAATTTGGCCAGTGTTTCTGTAAAGAAATCGTCGGCGATGGCTTTGAAGTTATCGACGTCTATCAGGTTATTTTTCAGGCGGGAGGAGATTGCATCGAGCATTCGAGCCGGCGGAAAGTTCGTGGTATCAAGTTCACAATCTTTTATCGCCTGTTTTATACATCTGGTCTGGTCGGCCTGGTCATAGATACTAAAGTTGGGATTTATACCCGCCTTATCGGCATACTGACGGAGGATTCTAACGCATAAAGAATGGAAGGTGCTGATACGCGCACCTGCGGAAGCCCCGAGTGCGATTGCCCTTTGTCGCATCTCCTCGGCGGCTTTATTGGTGAAGGTTATTGCACAGATATTGTACGGCTGGATACCAGAATCGATAAGGGCTGCGATTCGGTATGTGATGACGCGGGTTTTACCGCTGCCCGGCCCGGCAAGAACGAGCAATGGCCCTTCAATATGAAGGACAGCTTTTTTCTGTGAAGTGGTCAATTGTTGCAGGAGAGAATTTTGCATAGTTGAAGCTTATTGTGTTTGTTTTTGCTGTTCAATCAGTTTTTCCTCTTGTTGTTTTAATTGCTCGGCAAGCTCGGGCCTTTCTATCTTTATCCGGCCGAGCAAGTTCTGTCTCAGGTAGGGGGGATACTGCTGGTCATAAAGAAAGTCCATTATTGCAAGGTATCTTAACAACGGAAATTCGGGCAGGTCAATTCGGTTTCCGTCTCCATATATTGATTTATAATGTTGATGAATTTCTTCTGCCAGTTTTTCCCTGCCGAATGCAGCGTCATCATCACGGATTGCATATAAATAGTAACTTTCTCTCAGGAGAGCTGATATCTGCTCTGTTGCATTATTTATACCTATTCTTTCGAGTTCTTCGAACATCCTCGACCTTGCGAAAACAACTAGGGGGACTTGAAATTCAGGCAGTGGGTACCGCTGTTTCAGTTGATTATAGATTTTTTGTGCCTGTTCTCTATGGCCTGATTGATAGAAGGAAAGCACGGCGTTTTTGAGCATATTTCGATGGCCGTTTCCAAATGATTGCAATCTTTTTATGTCTGCGGTCTTTTCATATTTATCGAGAATTGCCAGCACTGCATTATTATACGGCTCAAACATTCTCAAATCAGGACGCAAAAATATGTCTTTAACAAGCTCGCCTCCGCTCCTGTCTTCCGACTGAGAGATGCGGGGGTCGAAGATAAATATTTTTCCGTTGCGGAATAGATTTTGCAGGCTATGGGCTACGATACGGTCGGTGTTGGTTTCACTAATCTCAATCTCGCTGCCTTCTGGGAGCTCATCTGAGCCGGCTTGCTGCAAACCTTTTACGGCCCAGTAAATTGCGTGACTGTCAGGATGCCGCCAATCCAGGGGCAAATGAGTATTTGGCTCGCTCCCAGGGGGGGTGGAGCCTGCCGTAGCCTGGAAGTCAATGGGGCCGTACGTTTTATTTATCTCCTGCATCAAAACAGGGTCAAGCTTCCAGTAATTGCGCAGCTCGTAGGCCTTGGCGAAAATATCAAATTTTTTCAGGGTTTCTGTACCTCTAAAGTCATCTATTATTCTGCCGGCAGCCGGCTTGAATCTGCTTGCATTCTGTCGTAGTAACAAATAATGGCTGACAAACCTGGCGCCTTCGGTGGAAAATGTGTCATCAGCAGATGCCAGTTCTGTAATCAGTTCATTGGCATCATTTTTAATGAGCCGCCATTCTGTAGGTGCTTTGGCGAGGGCTTCGAAGTATTCGTTATCAGCGGCTCCGAGCAGTGGTTCCATTGCCAAAGCCAGTTGAATTTTGTAATATTTGTGTGCGTCATCAGCTATGCCGCCTATTTTGTGCTGAAATATTCTGGCCAGTTCGCGATAGAGTTCAAGACTCCTTGGGTTCCATCGAAGGCCCTTGTCTCGAAGCAGTTCATAGCCGTTTCTTACCCACAGCCAGCGTTGGTCCGGCTGGGTTGCGGGCATGGCGACAGAAATATTATAAGCCATATTCCACGCCTGGAATTCCCAAACCTCAGCAAAGCGGGGCTGTAATGTGGTTATCCATTCGGCGAGCTGTTTTGCGTCAAAGAACTGCCCTTGTTCTTTAAGTTTATCTGCCCGTATCCATAAGGCATCTACGACCAGACCGCGAAAGGCTCCGGTTGCGACAGTTGCAAATGCCAATGTAGGAGGAACATTTTCAGCCCTTTCGATAATCAGGTTCATTTGCTCTCGCTGC
>CAZZHL010000039.1:0-11783 GCA_964653945.1 uncultured Pirellulales bacterium | reverse complement strand
TTACGAAGGACAGCATCTTCTTATTGTAGAAGTCTTTTACCATTGACCATATTGTATCCTCTTTCGATTCATCATAGGCATTTTCAATAATTCTCTTAATTTGTTCCTCGTTCATTTTATTTCTCCATCGCTGTAGCGTCACCATCCTGAGCGTCACCATCCTGAGCGTCCATTACCAGAAGCTGGTCTTCAATATCTGAGCGTTCGTCTATCATTATCCCAGAGATTTACTTAGCTCGTCGCCAGAACACAAGGATGAGAACACCCAGCACTACGCAGCTCAAAGAATCACCCAAAAACCACAATGCGGGCATTACTTCTACCAGCCCGGTTATCCCACAGACCACACCTAAGAGCACCGCAGCCAGCCCAGAGAACGGCACTAACACCGGGTATTTCATAGGGTGCAGGGCAAGAATTATAAAAAACACTCCAACCCCAACATACGTGGCTGACATCACACGAACCGCGTACAGAAATAACGGTGAATCCGGAAGTGATTCAACCCCAAAGAACCCGGCAATGGATTCGAACGTCGAGATGGGCAAGAACATCCCAAATACTGACAGCAAGCACCCAACTCCAGCTATCCACAGACAAATCTTTAACGCACGCATTCGTATCTCCTTTCAACTAATATTTCCTATTTGACCTTTGACCACGACCTAAGTAGTTCACATCGGTTATTGTCTTTGCTTTTACTCTATTAGTCTTAAAATCGGTCTGGATGGTTCATTTTTCCATAGAAAACCGCAGCTATTGCAGCTCAAAAACCAATTGAAAAGATGCTTCTTTAGTGATATATACTTAAAAAAGGCCAAAGATAAAAGACTAAAAACTAAATTCTAATGACCAGCGACTATTGGCCAATAATGGAGAGGTGTCCGAGTGGCCTAAGGAGCACGCTTGGAAAGCGTGTGTGCGGTTTACCGTACCGCGGGTTCGAATCCCGCCCTCTCCGTTGTGCTGTCTACTTTGGGTAGGCGGGATTTGAACCCCCAAAGGGTGTGGGAAAAGGATTTTCCCACGTCGTCGGGGTGACAGGAGCAAAGCGACGCCAGAGGGGCAGAGCCCCTATGGAAATCCGCTTTTGCGGATTTGGGTTCCAATCCCGCCCTCTCCGTTCTTCGCTGCGCGCCGTAAGGCGTCCTGTGGACTACGAACGGCACAGCCGTTAGAGTTTGAAACATGTGATACACATACATTCTGAAAATGGCTGATGGGCAATACACAATCAGCCTCCAATAAGGTTGGCTATGGATGTATCGTCTAATCTGGGCATAGCTTTCATACTTACTATCTTGGCGGGTCTTTCCACCGGAATCGGCAGCGCCATCGCTTATTTTATTAAAAAGCCCAAAATAGCTTATCTGTCATTTTCACTGGGTTTGTCGGCCGGCGTGATGATTTATATATCTTTTATGGAGCTTTTGCCCAATTCATTAGCGGTTGTTGGGAAATACTGGGGTTTGGTTTCTTTCTTTGTGGGCATAGCATTCATTGGTCTGATAGATTTACTGATTTCCGAGCCGGAAAACCCGCATGACTTCAAGGGGCTCGATGAACCTACCGCTGTCCGTGACCCCAGCCGTCTTATGAAGACAGGATTATTAACCGCTTTGGCTATTGGTATTCATAATTTCCCCGAAGGATTAGCCACTTTTGCCTCTGTGCTCAGTAATGTGAAGCTCGGCGTATTTATTGCTATTGCCATAGCTATCCACAATATCCCAGAGGGAATCGCAGTATCAGTACCTATCTTTTATGCGACACATAATAAGAACAAGGCATTCTTCTATTCGTTTCTGTCCGGCATATCAGAGCCGGTTGGTGCTGTCATAGGCTATTTGATATTGATGCCGTTTTTAACACCGGCCGTTCTCGCCGGCCTTTTGGCTTTTATCGCAGGGGTAATGGTTTACATCTCTCTCGATGAGCTTGTGCCTATGGCCCACCGGTATGGCCATGGTCATCTGGCCATCGCAGGGGTTGTCTCAGGAATGTTTATTATGGCATTGAGCTTGTTGATGCTGTAATTCTATACATATCAGCTTTGCTATCCATTCTCCGTAGTAACTATGAAAGACGAGTATTTAAGCAGATTCTCTGCTTTCTCTGCAGAACTTGCCCATCAGCTCCATCGCTTTATTCAAACTTTGCGTTGAGCCGTCCATCTTCGCATAGGCGTCAACCAATTCTAATAGCTCCGCTGCTGGGGCAATCCTTCGGCTGCGCTCAGGACAGGCCTGGCCGTAGCGATGCGCAACATTAACAATGGCAGCATCAAGGCCATATTCCATCGCCTTTGCCAGATAAGCCCGGCAGATGCCCACCTTCCGTCCCGGCAAATCCCGGGCGCAGTTGCTTATTCCAAGAGAAAAGTGCACTCCCTTCATCTTCGGGTCGCTTTCGATTTTCTTTATTGTCTCGAACGTCCGGTAGGTATAACCCGGCACGTTCGGCTCCATCGGCATATCTATCGCCAATGGAAATACGGTTGAGTCAAAGAAAATCTGCTGCGGCTTAAACTCATATTGCCCGACCGCAACATCAAATATCTGCTTTGCCAGATAGTACAGCTCATCGACAGAATGTGAGCCGCCGGGACCGGTTGGCTTACCTTCGCCGACCAAAAGGCCAATAAATGCAAAATCGTATTTTTTCTTCAACGGCAATATCTTATCAGCCGTGTATATCTTGACCGAATTTATCAGCGGTTGTTTGACCCGCTCGGCGGTATTGTACCACTCTATCAATCCAGCCGTCAGAACATCGTCATTGCTGCTGTCGATGCAAATCGGCACCCCCCTGCCCCACTTGCGAACCAGCCGGACGTACTCGACCATCATATCGACGGCAACTTGCGGGTCATCCTCGCCAAAGGCATCGAGATTGACAGCTATGTAATCAGCACCCTCATCTGCCTGGGATCTAATCAATACCTTGATATAATCTAATGGCTCACTCGGCTTAGAATATGCCTCGTTGCCAAGCTCCGCCAACTGCTTCATTACCTTGCCAACTTTGGGAATTGAAGCATGGATAGATTCGCCAATAGTAATCAAAGAACTTCTCTCCATTTGAACCTTTCCTGATAGTAAACCCCGTTAGTCCTATGGACTCCTGCACAGCATTCCTCACGGGATTACGGAGAAATCTTTTGCTCGCCCCGTTAGGGATTTTTATTTCTAACGGGGTAAATCCTATCTCGAATTTTTTTTGACTTACTGCTCATTAACATACGCGCAATTCGAAGAACTAAAATATCAAAAATCTTATACAATGCACAGCATGGCTAAGTCCATTACTATTTTATTTATAGTGTTTACAAACACTTACAATACCTTTGTGTTTTTTCACGTATTATCCGGCCGCCAAATCGGC
Organism: uncultured Pirellulales bacterium; assembly: GCA_964653945.1. Taxonomy (GTDB): domain Bacteria; phylum Planctomycetota; class Phycisphaerae; order Sedimentisphaerales; family Anaerobacaceae; genus CAZBWE01. Next base: position 8,399 of record CAZZHL010000039.1, on the reverse strand, counting down.
CTTCACAGCCGTTTTGGTCTTGTGGATAACCTGTTGATAACTTAAATTCTATCTTTTTTGATGATTTTGGGAATATTAGGTAAAACCAAAAGCGTTTTACGTCACTTTATCCTGCAACCTTCTAAAAACAAGAATTGCACCTCGTAAGTTATTGAAAATAAAAGACTTAAATTTGCCAGCAAATTAGGATTCTAAGCCTGTCTTGGCTGAATAACTTATAAACTGACAATCCGACCGGATTCTAAAAAGTTTGCAGAGACTTATTTAAGAGATTACGCCGTTAGTGGATAATTCATATAGGGTTTTCCTTCTATACGCGGGCAAATCTAAGTCTTCAAACGGCCATTTCTTCATTAAAAGTGGTGATTTTCTCTTTGAGTGCTCGACACGCCGTCACCGGGTCTTCGACATTAGTCACCGCAGAGCAGACCGCAATCACCCTGGCACCGGCCTTCAAAACATCCTCGACATTCTCCGGCGTTATACCTCCAATAGCAACACTACCGACACCCGTATCGGCAAGCTCCTTCGTCGCTTGTCTGACATAATCCAGCCCGACCGGCTCAGCGCCCGGTTTCGTGCGGGTAGAAAAAACAGGCCCCAAGCTCACATAAGTAGGATACTCTTTGCAGGCGCTGTGCAATTGTTCGAGCGAATGCGTACTTTTGCCGACAATCAGCGGAGATAGCTGGAGCTTACGCGCCTGCTCAATGGGCAAATCACTTTGGCCGAGATGCACGCCATCAGCACCAGCTGCAACTGCAATATCAACACGGTCATTTATGATGCTAAGAACATCGGCGGCCCTGCAAACCTTTACAAATTCATCAGCAATAGCAAAGAGTTTATCGTCTTTAAAGTCTTTTGCCCGCAATTGAATACAGTCGGCGCCACCAACGGCGCACCGATTAGTCAAAGAAATAATATCCGCCCTGGCTCGGTAGGCATGCCGTGGCCTGACGGCAGGCAAATTGCTGCTGATTATTACATAAAGCCCAACCCGTTTGAACTTCTCAGCCGGCTCGCTGAAAAGAACGATATCCTTCTCAAGTGTATAGGCCTCATATCGCAGCTTTTCGATTGCCTCAGCTACGGGCCGATTTAGTATCTGTATCATCTCAGCCAGAGTACGCAGTGCCTCGGTCAGCCGCTTACACGATGCGGTAAAGCAATCATTCAGACTTTCACGCGTAAGCTGCTTATCGACAGTTTTGCCAATACCAACATCACCGAGTGTGTCTCTGCTTGAGATAAGCCGGCCAGCATCGAGTTTGTCGATAACCGAGGAAAGCTCATGGCGAAGCTGTTTGGCGCGTTCAGCCAACGGGCTGCAGTTCAAGGCGAACCTGCAAAATTCCTCTATTATCCGAACGCCCTCGCGGGCACGATTAAAATTGGCATCGATAATCCTGTAAATCGCACGCTCCATAACAGCTTTAATTATACGCCCAGGGATTGTAATCGAGTAGGGAAAAATAAACCCTGAAAAATCAGAAGATACGCTTTAATGGAACGTATTTTCGCTAACAAGGTGAATTTTTGCGCAAATATAAACGGAGTCGTTCCTCCTCCGGTACGACTCCGTATTATATTGTTAACAAAATCAGCTCTGCCTTTTCCCCCATGCAATGCCGATTTTGAACTTTTCGGATTCGGGCGGATCCATCTTCTCCTCAATATAATAAAGTTTTAGGATGTTCCGCCCAATATCCTTAAAACCTTATAAAGAGTACGTGCAAAGGATATACCAGTAACAACAAACAAAGACAAAACACTACATATAGCTTTACCTAACGGCTTATAGCAAAAATGGTTAGATTTATATATAATGTTTTTTTATCTACAACCAGCATATTACGCATTTTAACAGTGCGTTGTTTTTTATCAACGCCGATTACACCCAAACAACCTATCTTTACGTACATATAGGACGCAACATGTCAAACAACCACGAAATTGACATAATGTTTATAAAAAACAACGCTGCTTCAAAAAATATGAACGATAAAAACTGAAATGCATTGCAACAATTAACCGTTTGATATGCAGCTACTGAGCTATTACTTGTGTCCTTATACCCCCCGTGCTCTGCTGCTCTTTATTCTGATACTTAGCAGTGCAAATCCTGTTGGTCCAGCGGCACAGCCAGTGGTCGAAGAGCATTTTTTTGCCGGTTCGCTGCTGGTCAATGCGAAAAATGGTGCTTTGCCGCCACGCAACAATCTCACCAGCAGTTTTTTCGGCCTGCTGCTCGTTCAGCTCTATCCTGACTAATTCGAGTGGATCCACGCTTAAATCATAAACAGTAACTATTTTGTCTGCCGGATTGTATATGAACTTCTGGCTTGCCCTTATAAAACCTGCAGGACCCTCCCACAACCAGCCGGAAAAATGCACCTTACGGTCGCTCGGCATTCGGTCAATAATATTGACACCATCAAAACCAGCAGAACCGATATCGAAACCCAAAAAGGCCAACAAAGTTGGCGTCAGATCAACGGAGCTAACCGGCTCTGTGACTTTTGTCCCCGGCTCTACTAAATACGGAGCCCGCACAACCCATGGTATGCGTAAGGTTTCATCGAAAGCTATTCGTTCGTGAGCGAAAAGGCCGTGCTCACCAAACGCCTCACCATGGTCGCTAACAACACAAAAGATAGTTTTGTCTGCGAGATTAAGTTTACCAAGTTCTTCATCCAGCGCAGCCAAAAATCTATCTGTATAGGAAATCGTCTGCCGATACCTATCCACCGGCTCCTTGTCCGGCTCAGCAAACCACTGGGGGACCTCATAAGGGTCGTGGGTTACAGAGCACATAATCGTCAGTAAAAACGGCTTTTCATCAGCTTTTATCCATTCGGCAATCGGCTTCAACATTGAAAATTCATCGCAGGCCAGATAGCCCAGAAAGCTGTTAGGGTCACCCAGGTCCTCTCTTGTCCAGAATTTATCAAAACCAAGATTATAGACCAGCGAGGGCCGAGATTCAAAATTACCCTTGGCTGATTGAAAAAATGCCGTTCGAAAATTCAACTGTTCTTTAAGAATCGTAGCAATGCTTGCATAGCACTTCACAGCAGGGACTGTCTCGGCGAGGTCCTGGGACGCCGAGGGAAACCGCCCTGTCAAAAGTGTAAACAACGCCTTCGTGGTATGCGCCACTGTTGAGCGGGCGTTCGCAAATTCAACACCCTGCTCTGCCAAAGCTGCAAGAAAGGGCGTTAAGTCGTTCTGCTTGTCTGCGAGCGAAGTGTAGTTGTACTGAACCCCCTCAAGAACAACTATAACCACATTGTGGTTTACCCCGTTAGAAGTCTGCAGCGAAGATGTATCTGGCGATTTACCGATATTATTTCTAACGGGGTTTACCTGCTGCGGTTTCAGCCCAATCTTTATCTCATCAAAGCAGGGTATCTTTCGCCTGGAATTCGGCATCTGCCTGTAATCAGATAAAACCAAACTTGCTATAGCTCTTAACTGGCTGTTATAGCGAAGCCCTACCGAAGCTATTTCCGGTGACCCATGTCTGACTATCGCCCCGCGGGCCACAGATGTGCTGATGACTATGATGACTGAAATAATAACCTTTTTAATAAAACGTCTGCTATTGTAATCGGGCTTCTCAGGCCTTACCAAAACGCAGAAGAAAAAGGCAAGAGCAATAGCGCTGGGCCCAAGCAAAGCAAAAGCTGCTTTTGGCATTTTTATCAGGTTAACCCCAATGAGGCAAAACGCATTCAACGGTGAACGAAATAACGGCAAAAGCACCGATGGCAAAATTTGTGTTCCTGTTCTTACCAGCCAACCGGCATTGATAACAGACCAGGCGCAAACAAGAGCCGCTGCAAATGTAACAGTCCGTATCACCCATTTTCGGGGCCACCGAAAACAAATGATTGCCAAAATAACCTCAATCCCTAATAGCACAGAGACATCGGCAAGAACCCACTCAAAATACTCATTTAACAGGCCTGTACGCCAGGAATGAAAGAATTTTACCGCCAGCGTACAAAATAAGGCACCGAACATGATAACGCTGTAAGCACGAATAGCCAAAAGGCCGTAAAACCAGCGGATAGCAGATAAAATCTTTCTGCCACCTCTGCCAACTTGTAAACCTGCGATACTCATTACCGCAAAATACTAAAAGTACCCACAAATAGCAAGCCACTTTAAATGCTTAGCCAGATGTACAATAGCCCCCTCAGGTTATCAGCATTGCATCACCGTACGAATAAAAACGGTATCGCTGTTCAATGGCGTGTCGATATGCAACCAATATGTTCTCCAACCCGGCAAAGGCAGCTACCAATGCAAGCAAGGTCGATTTGGGCAGATGAAAATTCGTTATCATCGCATCGACAATCTTAAATTTATAGCTGGGTTTAATAAATAGACTTGTTACACCAGTGGCAGTTTTGACCTGTGAGCCGGTCGTAATCGTTTCGAGAGTTCGTGCTGAGGTTGTACCCACAGCAATTATCCGGCTGCCCTTATTTTTCGCTGCATTTATTATCCGGGCATTTTCTTTGTCGATGCTGAACCGTTCCTGATGCATTTGGTGGCCTTCAAGATTTTCAGTTCTTATCGGCTTAAACGTTCCTTCTCCTACGTGCAAGGTCAAATATGCAAAGCAGATACCGGCCTGTTTTAATTGTTGGATTAGCTGGTCTGTAAAATGCAGCCCGGCTGTGGGTGCTGCAACGGCACCAAGTTCGCGAGCGTAAACAGTTTGATATCTCAGTTTATCTACAGCAGCAACATCAGGGTCATCATTCCGCTTGATATATGGCGGTAAGGGTGGAAAACCAATTTCATCAAGGATAGTTTCTGCATCACCATCAACATCTACCTTCAGCCGGCATTTACCCCCATTGAGCCTTTCGAGTACCTCCACTTTGCAAAAATTCTGTTTTTGTTTGTCCGTCAGGTACAGCTTCTCGCCGGGTTTTACTTTACGAGCTCCTTTTAGTATCACTTCCCAAACACCAGCGGCGCTTCCAGCCAGAAACAATCCCTCAAGCTTGCCACCGCTGCAGCGCCGTGCGAAAAAGCGGGCAGGTAAAACTTTTGCATCATTTAGAACCAGGCAATCACCAGGAAATAAAAAATCACCGAGTCGGCTAAATCGGCTGTCGATAATCTCGCCGCTTAAACGATTGAAAACCAGCAGCCGTGAATCGCTTCTAACGGAAAGAGGTCTCTGAGCAATCAGCTCAGCAGGCAAATAGTAATTCAGCCTTTCTGTTTCCATAACCAAACATTATCAGACACACAGAGAAATGACAAAAAAATTTTAGGCCAATAATAAACTGCTTTAGGCGTTTTTACCGCGATACAGAATTTCCCACAGAAGCGGTCCAACGCAACGGACGATACTGGTATTGAAAACCCAGCTTTTGATAACAGCTTTCAAGGGTCGAGATAATGACTCCGAGACAATATTTTGAACAGACGGCAACCTCAATCGCTGCTTTAGGCAGGAACGAACTTACCAGGCGTATTAAGAATTTCAGAGGACGATTTAAGCTGGATTTTACCGAAGATTACCTTAACAAGCTCAGTGTTGACAGATTAAGACATATCCTTTTAGCCGCACTAATAAACGCCAAGCCGCACGATTAAAAATCCTTTTATGCCCTGAAATTACAAGAGCTGACAAATACAAAAAAATATTATGCCCATAGCAAACCCCGTTAGTCCTATGGACTCCTTGCGGAGAAAGCTCAGGCTGGCTTTTAATCCGCCCATGGTTGGTCAACCCAAGCATCGCTATGTATTGCTTACCCCGCCCAAAGGACGGAGCTTTCTTTATAACGGGGTAAAGAATGCTCTGTCCCAGCTTGCAAACCAATAAAAAAGGCGGACCTCATATCCGCCCGAAATCCAAAACACTCTACTCAGCCGCCTACCTGAATAAAATCACCAAGCGAAAAAAACCTATCATCAGCGAGGGCAACCTAAATCTGAAGGTGGATAATCTGGAGACAACCCTCCCCAGCAACCCTTCTGAATATAGTACAAATCATCAAAATCATCACAGGTCACCTCCACATGCTTCGTTGGACCACCTACAATCTCAGGCGTCATATCAATATCGTCACCCGGCACCAGCTTATCCACAATTGATGAATACTCATATGCCTCTCCGAACACTTTTGTCCACGCACCTTTCCACTTAGTGTACTCACTGTGGCCATCTGCAAAACTCAGGGTCACTCCGCCACCGTGTCTCGATGGTGCGTTGTCAAACCATCTTTCTTCCGCATAATAAACGGCAAAGCTATCGTCTGATAGAAAGCCTTCATCTATAAAAACCATTCTTTTTGCCGGTGGCGGGCTATGAATCTCCGTTGTTTTTTTAATCCAAACACCCGGCTTTCCCTTTACACTGCCCCTGGTTGAGGTAAAACCATTCATACCGTCCATTATCGCATAGTGCAACATTTCGTCGCGCTTACCGGTTGGACAACGATAAAGCTTCAAATTCTTACAATAGGACCACATTGCTCCGGCTTTAATCGCCTCTGTTTGACATTTTATAGTAGTGCAATCGAGGGCATTTCCTACCCAAGGAGTCTCCCACCACGTCGCCGGGCTATTAATGGTGTCTATATGATCGGGATCAATACCAGGGGGGATATTAGCCATACCCGGATCACCGAGTGGCGCTCCGTTAACAATCCTGTCATCGTTAGCATCTGCATACATAACCCACGCCAGAACCAATTGCTTCAGATTGTTAAGACATACAGCACGCTTGCCCTGCTCCCTTGCCCGCTTTAATGCAGGCATTAGTACGGCCATTAGTATCGCTATAACAGCAATAACCACCAACAACTCTATCAATGTAAATCCTCTTCGCCTATTCATAATGAATCTCCTTCTGTATATTTTCATTACTTTTTTGACAACTCTATAATTTTAGCAAAATTATAACCTTTCTGTTCGCCTTTGTCAATGATGATTTTTCAATAATCTTTATAATGTCTCATCTGCTGTGACCACACAGGTGCTGGAGCGTTTACGTCATAAGCTCGATTCCGCCTCTTTCAGAGCTCTTTTAGGCCAACCTTTCTAACGGTCCAATCGCAAAAGTACGTTCATAAATCAATAATATCGGTCAACACACGCACGTTCGTTATTATTATTTCTCTGTCCACTTACAAGATGCGCAAAAATGACCTTGTGTTCCACTTAATTTCGGAATTCTTTCATTTTTTTGCTCTGTTTTATGATACCAGCGTACTACAAATCTGAATCTAAGACGATTCTAACCACACCAGACAGAGGCGGACAAGAGCCGGAGAAATAAGAGATGAGCTAATCAAATAAAAAAGGCTGAAGTCTTAAAACTCCAGCCTTTGTGAGACAGCTTACAAATATATTGCAAAGCTATTAAATTACTGCCTCACTTTAACCAAGATATAAGAAGAAAAGTACAACACTTCTCAATACTACTAATTATACCGCCCTCCATAACTTTTGCAAGCATTTTTTTGAATTTTTTCCGTTTTTTTACAAATTTTTACAATTTCTTGTTCAAATCCCTCTAAATTGCCCATTTTAGGCCCTTTAAGTGCCGTTTTCGGCTATTTTAGGTAATTTGGTGCAATTTTTATTGTTCTACTCCGCCACTTACAGGAACAACACAATAAATGTAAATAAGCGGCTCATTGCCAGTGTTTTTTACGTCGTGATGCGTATGCGGCGGAATATAGGAAACTTTGCCCTGGCCGACCTGAAAGGACTCTTTTTCTCCAATTAGCAGCTTGCCCCGGCCGGAGAGGAAAATAAGCATTTCCTCTTTTTGCTCGGTGCTATGCTGGCCACAGGCCTGACCCGGCTGCAAATACACCCTGCCCGAGCGCATCCCGCAGGTTTGTGGCTGGCCTTCCAAAAGCCTTTGATACTCAGCCATTTCATTTAAATCTATGACAAGAACTTCTTGAGACGATGCCATATAATCCCCTGAAAAACAGCAATTTTAACAATAAACCCCGTTAGAAAGCTCAAGTAGGGTTTTTAACCCGCCTACGGCGGGTAAACCTTACCACGTTAGAAAAATTATTTCTAACAGGGCAAAAATAAAATATCAAAAATTTTTACCATTTTCAATCAAATTTTTCTTGACTTGGTAGCACGAATTTTATATTTTTATGCGCAAAGTCAACAATAAATTATCAACTTTTTTTGGAGGACTTAGTTATGAATAGAACAATTGTCTTAGTGGGAATTCTGGCTTTGACACTTGTTGCCGCAACAAAGGGTACCACCGTTGCTGAGGTGACCCATTGGGAGCTCCAGGCGGTCGATGCTGATGGCGTCGGAACATATAACGCTACGGATAAAGTCATCATCACCGGTATTGTTCTCAATAATCCTGAGGAAATGCTCAA
>CAZZHL010000038.1:1010-11805 GCA_964653945.1 uncultured Pirellulales bacterium | reverse complement strand
TCTGACCGTTGGACAGTGCGAAGCAATGCATGTCGTCGGCCAGTGATAACCACTTGTGTGGGTCTTTGTCTATTAGGAGGCTTGGTTTAGGCGAGTTCTTACCAGCCTTAAACATAGTGACACAGATACACCGCGAGGCCAGGGTCGGGGGCAAGTCGTTGATTCCTGCAATGGCTTTCGGACCGAAGACGTTAAAAGCTACTGAGTGAAAAGATTCACCTCTCTTTTCCATTCGGTGGGCTGTGCCGCCTGCCTTATATCCGCTCAGCAAAATACTTCGCATTTCCCCTGCTTCGGAGCTTCGCTCCTTTAAACGCTCCGCTTCATCAAGCAGCAGTGTTCCGCCTTGGGCATCCAGGGTTCTAAAAAGACACGGGGCAGTCATGTTGGAGGAGACAAGAGGTCTGTATATAATCTGACTTAGAACGTCAAAGACCCTGCTCTTGCCGCTGCCGAGCGGACCTCCAATCCAAAGATATGGCACGGCTGGCCACGCCGGATAAGCGTACGTTAGAATAATCCAAAGGCTAAGTGTCGCGAGATGGCCCGGCGCTTCTTCAACAGGGAACTCAAGGTAATGGTTGGTTGTCTTAGTCAGATTCTTAAACATGCCGACTGCGTCCGGATTATATCCTTCAAGCCACCTCTTGCGTCCGTTCGCAGACCAGCCTGACGCCATGTCAGTGCATGGGCTATTCGGCATCGGCACAAACCATATTTTTTCGTTATTGGGAAGTGTAAGGTACTGTTCCAGCTCCCGACACTCTCTTTTACCATCAGCCCACTGAACGTACAACAACCAGTGCCCCTCCGGGTTGCCTCCAGACAGCCTTATCGTTGGCATAAGCAGACCCGAAACCTCAGGTACGTGGAAAAGGTGTGGCCTTGCAATGCGCATCGCTTCCACTTCAGTGGTTTGTTCTCTTACTTGTGTTTTCTCATTTGATATTCGAGCAACTTCAGCCAGCACCAATTTTCTTGCCTGCTCCATATTGATGGCAGGGCATTGCTTCTTTAGTTTCTTTAGTAAAGCAGTCAGGTCCTTGTCTTTTGCTATATCAATCACATCTGAGTGAATGACTTCATCGTTGTGCTGAACCAGCAGACGTCCTCTTGTATCTCCTGTCTTTCTCGGTTCAAAGGTAATATCTATACTTACTTCCTGCATCTGGTTGCCTCCGTGCTTTTCTGGCATTTTGTGAAATTGATGTTGATTCTGATTGGTATGGTTCTATTTATGACCGTTTGAAGCTCTTCATGGGTTAATCCAGCTTGCATCCATTGCCTCAGGTCATTTATTCCTTCCGGCGGGTATACTATTTTCACGTTCGGGCAGTGCAGGACCATTACCTGTGCTAATTTTTCTGCACCTTTTCTTCCCGGCAGATCATTATCTCCGATTATCACGGTCTCTGAGCGGCTTTTAGCAGCTTTGGCAGTCATTTCCACTCTGCTGTTGCAGTTAGGTCTACCAATAGTCTCAAATCCAAGTGTAAGAGCTGCGGCCAAGTCGCTTTCACCCTCCACAATCAACAAAAGCCCGGTTGGTGATAATTTGGCAGGAATAAATAGTCCTGTCCTGCTGCTGGACACTGATAACTTGTGGCCGTCTTGGAACCTTCTGCGAATACCAACGACTTTGCCGAAATCATTAGACATCGGGAACGTATATGACTTCCCGTCCCAGCCTACCCCGAGTCTTTTCAGGCTGTATGCCGATACACCAAGTGCAACTGCGAGACGATTCAGATCCGCCTCAGTCAACTGCTTTTTGTACTTCGCTGCCAGGGACACAAAATCCTTGCCTTTTCTATTTGGCGAAGGTTTTGTTTGCAGCACCTGTCGCCTTCTGGCAATTGCCTTGTGTACATTGGGTACATTGTGCACGTTCTTACAGAGTATGTGTAGCCAGCCGACATCACCGCACCGTTTAATGCAACCCTGCTCTATCCGTGCGCATATAGCAGCCGAACCATCCTCTGCTATCAGGCACCAGTCCGGTTTGCCGCAAACCGGACATGGGTTTTGCTTGCTCACTCGCTGCATCTTTTCGGTGATCATTTTTCGGATTCCTTCATGCTTTCAAATCTCTGCATATCACAATCGCACCCTATAAATAGGTTGATGTCCGAAATTCTCCACCTAATACTGGACCCAATAGATACAGCTTTTGGCAATTTCCCCGCCGACCTAAGACGCCAGACCGTTCGTGGCGATAAATTCATCATCTTTGCCAATGTCCGACAGCTAACCAAAACACAGTTTTGTTCAGGAATTTCTTTACCCATTACAATCATCTCCTAATCAATTAAAATCATTTTTCTATCACTGTCACTGCAACAGTTTCATTGTCTTAAAAGTTACTACGAAAAACATGCTTGTCAACCATAACAACTTATTAAGCAGAGGCTTATGTGATTTCAGCAGGAGTTGAGACATGAGTTAAGAATCGATAACACTACCACACTAAAGAGCAAAATACTGTCACCCAGCCCCCTCCCGAGCCAGAGGCCAGCAAGTCACCAATAGACGCAGAGCATGAGTTGAGGTATAAGTTGAATATTGTTGAAAAATCTTCGATGTCTTTTTCTAACGCTTTCTATTTTTCCACGCTAGTGTCTGTCGCACAGCGTCAGCCGTAGTGTTTCCTATCCGCTGCGCAATTTGTGGGGCCGTGAGGCGGAGGTCTAACTCAAGTAAGTTTTTTACCTGCTGGTTCAATTCGCCCTTCCCATGCTTTGTTTCTTTAGGTACTTTAGGAACCATACTTTTACCGGGATGCAGATGTTCCTGTTTGGCGATCATAGTGATTAAACCCCTTGCGGGTAACTTCCCTCGTATAATTGCCTGAGTGTTTTCCTTTACTTTCTGCTCCAGCACGTTGTTTACATTTTCTGCATGTCGCTTGTGCATGAGGTATAGTGCTCTTAGTGCTTCTTCCCGGTTCGGAATTTCAACATACTTTGCAATGTCATGAACTTCAGATGAGAATTTACCGATGAAACTTTCTGCCGTCATACTTTCAAGTGAATTGGCAAAAGCTGCATAACCTAAAACCATCGCTCTGTCGTAGGGTTGCTCGAGTTCATCTTCAAAAAGGCGAAGAACATAAAGCCAATCGGGGTCGTATTCGGCACACTGTGCTGCTAGGGTAGCAAATCGCCTGTCGATACACTGTGAACACACCCCGCAATGTGTATGAGGGTGTCGGAATACTGATTTTGCACAGCTTCTGGTTTGACGTATTTGGGCTTGATGTTGGAGTTCTTTTAACCTGACACACACTTCTGTGCGTGTCTTAAAGAGATATGGATTCTCAAAACGAAAGTCATCGTCTGTCAAAGCCGATACTAAGTCAGAGAGTAGATATAGAAATTTTGGGTGTGTCACACGTGTGGCTCGTGCTTGCCATGTAGGTCCTCCAAAATCCCAAGACAGATTACAGCTTGTAACTCCATTCTCATAGAATCTCACCCGCTTGAGGTTAAAGGCATTTGCGACAATTGTACCTAATGCGGCAAATAAGAAAGACCGTGTTCGTTGATTGGTATCACGAGTTAGCTTTTTGTCCTTATTTATCATCACATGTACATGGAGCGGTTTTTGTCCCGAAGGTCCAAGATTAACTAGATAATCGTAGAGCCCACGTTGCAAGCTTACCATTTTGTTGTTCGACTGGTGGCTGACGAGAACCGGACATTTGCTGTTGGCAACAACCTCCTCGACAGCTCCGGTGAATGAGTCAAGCCCTCCTGAGAAAAGGACTACTTCATCAAATTTGTAATCCGGCTCTGCATCAGTTGTGAAGTTAAGAAACTCGGGAAATGAGGAGGAAGGACGTTTTACGAAGTTGAGAGTATATGTATCACCCGATACAAACGACAATGCTTCCTCTAATAGATTTTTAATCGTGTCATCAGACCATAAGTCTATTTCCTGAACAGGTATCTCGAAGCAAAGGTCTCTATTCCATTTTTCTGCATAGTCGAAACTCCTGATGCCGCCCCGCGAAATCACCTGGTCGCCCACATATACATAAGTCGCTATTTTCAGAAGGTCGTGCATTGCAGGCGGTAGCTTCCCAGCCATTTTTTCTGTAATCGCCCCAATATCCAGGCTTATCTCCTCTGCCCCCTTGCCCAGTCTAAGACGATGCACTTTGGCAACAGCTCGTGTCTTTCTGTCGAGCCCCCCGCATAGTATCAGATGGCGTTCACTCATTGGCAAACCTCCGCTGGAGCTCTTCTTGTATTTTCTTGAAGGCAACTGGCACAAATTTAGTACGGACATTCTCTATCGTGATGCCCTCGTGAAACTGTGTCGCGGATGGCCAGCAACCGGTAAATTCTTTTACAATCCTTGCTGTTTGGTTGCAATGGAGGGCCATCGCTTCCTTGAATGCCTCGCAGCCCTTTACATCAGTAAACCGTTTCCGAGGTCCGATGTGATTTAGTAGCTCTCTGCTAAGATGATAGTCAAGGAATCGATAAGCGAATTTTCCGAAAAAGTTCTGTCCAACTACAGCAAATCTGTCCGGCGTAGCATATTTTTTCAGCGTTGCCTGCGTATTTTGAAGAGAGATGCCAAACAGACTTCCTGTCTCCGACCGGCACATATCAGTGAGCGCATCAACCGCTGATAGCCGTGCCATTTCCGCAAGATCCGACCTGCGTCCAAACTTTCTAAGGCCTTTGTCCAGGGCTTCATCTACGCTGCCAACAACGTCCATAAGGGACGCATCTTTGGGAAGAGACACCCCTATCTTTTCAAGATCCCCCTTGAAATTGTCGCTGCGCGCAGCCCAGACTACCTTCATGAGAGTATAGATTGTTTGCGCTACGCCGACATTGTTCTTTGCAAGCTCAAGACCTCGGTTGGCAGCTCGGCTGGTTTCATCGGCTATTTTCTCTGGGTTGTCGGTCTGCTTCAGAATCGCAATGACCTTCTGCCAGTTTCTGGTCCTCGGCAATTCTCCTAAACGTCTGTGGCCCATAACTATACCCTATTATTCCTCTTCTGATGCGCACGTCATATTTATCAGTTCTTTTCCCATCACTTGTCTTTCTCCGCGAAGTCAAAAAGCGTTTGTTTGTCCGGAGGCCAATTTTGGGGTGCATCAGCGGGATTCGGAAAAAGAACAAGGTCTGTGCCATTGAATGATAGCTGAATGCCTGCAAAATGAAGGCCGTCATATGTTACCTGAAAGGTTATGAAGTCTTCGTTGATTCTGGTTTCACGAAGCAACTGTCGAAAATAGGTCGTTCTTATAAACAGCACTCCTTCATCGTAAACCGTCGCGGGAAATGATGCTGACATCTCCCTGCCCGAAAGCGTTACTGAATCACCAATAGCTGCAATTCTCAGAAAGGGCACTTTCTGCTTCGGCGTCTTATCGTCCCGGACTATCGAAATCATCCGCTGAAATCTGGATTTGTTCACAACGAATAGCATTCTTTATTGGCCGACTACCATGGATACGAAGGTATTTTACACAAATCTTTACGGACTCAAGAGGTCAATAAGCCGAAACGTTGTAACCTAAAAATCTTAGTCCAGCATTGGAATTACAGTTACGCAAAGGATATTGCTCAGGATAATAGAAACCAATGAGTTCCTGAATGCTCGACCGGCCAAACCACTTAAGAGTTCGGTGGCATTCGCTCATCCTTACCTCAAGTGGACCACTTCCATGAAGAAGAATCTTCCATGCTTTTTTTATAGACTTCAGGTTGTTGTTAGCTTGGTTGAGAAACCTTGTTTTGTTCAATGCATACGACCCCATGCAATTTAGGCATTCGACTACTTCTCTCACGTCATTCTTGGTAATGTCTTCGATTCTGACTGGGCTCAACTTTGTCTTGATTATCCCCGACCTTTTGAGCCTAATTTGTGGGCCTTCCTTCCCTTTTGCTTTTGGTGATGCAAGCCACTGACTAAACATAGGGGCATATTTTCGTACTTCTTTCATTCCCACGTCAAGTGGCCTTGGTTTCTTCGTCCTATATTTCTTCGATGGTTCTCCAGGTGCCTCGTGAAAAAGGTAGTTGAGAAAGGCATCGGTTTCGAAATATAATGGGCTTTTTGGCCATAATCTCTGAATTATTGAATATGATTCAGCAAACTCCTTGTAGTAATTCAGAAACGAAGGATAATCACGAAATTCCGACACCAGTCCAGCGTAAGGGTCTCCTGGGTATTCAGGTTCTTTCCAGAGATTTGGTAAGTTTATTCCCAAAGTCTCTTCATCCAATTCTTTGGCTCTTCTACGAGACACGCGCGGCTTGAAATCGACAGGGAAATCTAAGGCTTTATTCCACCAATCACAGTAAAGTTCATTCACAAACTTCGCATCTGAGTCTAAGAGCAAGACACCTGTTTCATATCTTTTGAAAAAGGCTATCCCAGTTAAGTTTGCAGAAGTTACAATCGCACAGTCATCCATTATGTATATTTTAGCGTGCAGTCCTTGGAGACTCTTAACGCTTCCTCTTTGTAGGAAATATTTGACTGTTTTGTAAGCCGTATCATTGATGTTTATATGGTCGGTGATAAGGCGAACAACAACATTGCCATCATCCACCCATTTTCTTCCTATGATTTTTAGAACGGACTTCCGATTTCCAATGAATGGCGACGCGATCCATAACCGCTTTGTAATTTTATCACATCGGGTACGAACCTCGTTGATAAGTTCCTGTTCACTTAACACTTTCATTTACTTAACCTTAAAAACATCTGGCCAGGGGCCGTGGGCGACGATTATCTCGTCGATTTCCTTATTCTTCAATCACGATAACGTTAAGTTAGACAGACATCCCGTACTTCAAGAATTTTCCGGCCAAGCTCTGCTGGGGCAGTTCCTTTGGTGATATGGATACTACCCGTACCTCGCATCCGATACCGATCTCCCCGGCAGTTACTTGGATGTATTGCTATTGTGCGATCTTTCAAAAATGTTACATAAACGCGGCGACCAGATACTTTCTTAGCCATAGTATACCTCCTGTTAAAGTCTTCCACTTTGGGTCTTTTGCTGAATCCAATCGGTTAAGGCCCGGCCTTCAAGCTTTTGTGTTCTATTGCCATCCCGCACATATACCTCATCATCAAGATGAGTAATCTCCTCGCTTGCCTGGACATCAACACGGCAAATAGTCCCTTCAGCAAGTTCCTCGAATGATATATTGACCCTGCCAAGAGGGGACGGCTGAAATCGCTCTGTCAGACAACTTCTGATTTTTTGCTCGAACCTGTCGTTATTACCACGATTCATAACGCGCAAATCTCGTTCAATACCAATTACCTCACCCGAATCAGATACGCCTATAAGCAGCGTTCCGCTGTTGGAATTTAAAAATCCAGCTATTGTCTTCAGTGAAGAAAGCAAAACATCGCTGCTTCTCTGATTTTGCCGCGTGTCGTATTCGAGGGTTTCTTTAAACTCTAAGCTGTGGCTTTCGCCTTGTGCGATAAACTGTAAAATCGGATTAGACCGCCAATATGACGGCGGCTTTTCAAGGATTCGCTGGCACCGTGCCAAATGGTCGGCATATTTTTCTTTTACTTCTGCTAATAAACCTTGAGCCTCAGCGAGTTTTAGATAGCGACGACAATACCAAAGCTCAATTTCGCGAATATCCTCTTCACTCAGACCATAGAGCTGATAGACTAATGTGTCAATTTCTCGTTGCTCGAATTCGTGGTAAGGATATCTCGGATATTCTTGTTGTTTTTCTTTGATTGTACGAACCAGACCTGTTATTCTTTGGTTAACCTCTGAAAAGATGACGAATTTCTTGAAATCATCAACGTGTGCGTGAACAGTATGATCAATGAAGTTCTTGAAAATATACTTGCCTGTTAAACTTGATAATGCTCCCAGAACATTTTCTATTGCATCTCTTTGTACAAATATGCAAGAGCCATTATTATCGAACAGTCCAGAGGAGCTATATCTGATCGTAGGAGCATAAAAACCAGTCAGAGAAAACGTTATAGCTGGCTTAAACCAATAATCCTTGTTCCTTATCGTAGCCTTATGATGTCCGGATCCTCGGCATGTTCGTTGTTTGAGCTCTTGAACTGATGTTTGAGACCAGTCAATGAAATAATCGGTCGGAACATAATAATTGGGCAGCCATCCAGCATCGGCGTCACTCTCTCCACCTTTATCATAGGGGACAATATATTTACCATCGAACCAGCAATCTGTATCATAATTTGCCTCATTTTGACTCTTATGAAATCCTCTCTCAATGATTTTTTCTCGTTTGATCGGGTCAGAACATATAGATCGAATACCGGCCTGATCAATAACAAAGTCACTAAAATCGTTGACATCTCTATAATTGCCCCAAGCATCTGGATTTTGGTAAAGGAAGTAGCTATTTTCACCAGTATCTATGCCTTTTTTTATCTTTGAAATCTCACCCAATATTCTTACGCTGACAATAGAGTCATTAATATCAATCGTGATAATTTGGGTATTAGAAGTGGAACGATTAGCCTCTGTATTTTTCATTAACTTGTATAAATTCGGCGACGCAACAAAGAAGGGTAAATTGTCGAACAAACGTATGAAACTTTGTTGATATGTATATCTTGCACAGTTTAGAGTTTGAATATCCGGTCCGTGACCGGATACAGCAATAAGGTTATCAGAAAGTCCTTTCCAATCTCCCGGCTTGAGACCGTGTAAATCTCCAGCAATGAGTCTGTGGTCTTCTTCTGGGATTATCTTTTTGACAGTCAAGACACAAGTGTTCACGGTCGCATCAAAAATCCAAGGTGGTAAATCGAGAACATGAAAAACAGTCGTTGTTTCAAGCAATCTTTTTCTGAGTGGTTTGTGAGATTTAATTGTTCGCCATGTGTCCGAGACAATGTAAGAAAGCGTTCCATTGGTTCGGAGCAATTGTAGCCCGCGCGCAATAAATATTCCGTAAGAATCCTTAGATTGGCCTTTTTCGCTTTCAGCTCGCTGATTGAAATACTTATTGCGAAGTTCGTCTTTAACTGTCACTCCGTAAGGTGGATTTGCCAAAACAATATCAAAGCCGCCTCTATCATCCCACACCTCGGCAAACTCGACCCGCCAGTCAAAACCTTCCACAGATTCATCAGGATGCGCGTATATGGCAATCTGAGCTTTTAGCTCGGCTATTTCGGCATCAAGACCGGGATGCTGTGCCCTGAGCCGGGGATTCATATGAATTGCCTTCAAGCGATCCAATTCTCTGATTTGCTGCTGGCGAATCAAGTCCATTTGTCCTGCGCCAGACGGATCGGGTGCCGTAAGACTATCTTGACACTCTATCTTAAGGTCGAGGTTAGGAAGCGGCTCAGGGGTATCGCCCTCAAACTCAACAGCAAGCGATAACCATAATCGAAGGCGCGCAATGTTGATTGCGAATTCGTCTATATCGACACCGTAAAGATTGTTCTGGATTACAGTGAGCTTTCTTTGATATGCATCTCGAGGCGTCTCTGTTTCAGCACGCGTGTCCAGGAGTTTGGTTACTCTGAAAAGCTCCTGTAGCATACCAAGAAGATATGCCCCGCTACCACATGCGGGATCGACTACTTTGACGTTGGCAAGTCTGCCGAGCAGGTCTCGTGCTTCTGGTATGCCGATTCGTTCCACGCTGCCTTCGTCGATTAGAGGGGCATAATAACTGCCAAGATAACCTTTTAGCGTTTCACGGCACATAAACGAGACAACCGTTCGAGGAGTATAATAACTGCCTCTCTGGCGGCGTGCGTTCGTCAATTTCTCAAAGACCTTGCCGAGCATTTCAGGGTCAACGGCTACATCAATGTCTAACGGTGTTGACTCCTCCACTGTAAAATTGTAGCTGTAGAACAGCCCCTCTTCGCCGAGAATCGGCTCAAATGCCTCATAGGGTATATCTGTAACTCGATCATCCAATGGTGTTTTCTCGAACAGACCACCATTAAGATATGGAACATGACCAATAATTTCTTCTCTCTGGTGGTTGGGAATTGCCATACCTTCAAAGAATAATACTTTTAAACGGCTGTTGTACCATGATGAGTTTCCCGCCGGATCAGCTTCAAAAAGTTCCTTCATGTAATTTTGTGGGCCTTGTTGAGTATCCCCGAATCTTAGCCAGCTTTTTCGTTCCACAAATCTGAGGAACATCAGGCGGTTCATTAGTAACTGAGCGAACATCTTCTTGTCTTCAGCTTCTGCCAGCTCTAACTGGTTCTGCAAGTTTGTGAAAACCAGTTCATAATCCTTGTAGAATTCCTTTGTAACAGCTTCAATATCGAATGCTTTCGACCACTCTGTTACCCACTTATCTGCTTCAGAAGGTTCTTCAGGCCAACTAAGATGATTTAGATTGAACTCGCAGACGGTTCTGGGTGGTACTCCGGGCTCCCAGCCGAAAGTCGTAAGGGGTTCGGCATGTCCCCTCTCCTTGGCAGGTTTGAAGTAGGCAAAGCGAAAGTACTGGTACTGATGTGTGCAGATGAAAAGCAAGTTCTCTCTTTTCCAGGCAGGTAAGTTAGCTTGTCTATCTCGACGCTTCGGGACAAGCCCGCGAAGAACCTTTCGCAAAGGCCCTGTGAGGCCACGGCCAGTCACAAGAGGAGCGATATTGGCAAACTCAAGAATGAATATACCCCAAGGCTGCTCATGGTCCTGCTCCAAAGACTGCATTTGCAAAACTGGGCCGGTTAGAACATCTCTGCTAAGTCCGAGGGTATCAAGCTCATCATCAGTCCATTCATATGTTATGTCTTCAATGCCCTCGAAATCCAAATGTATCGG
>CAZZHL010000038.1:0-1000 GCA_964653945.1 uncultured Pirellulales bacterium | reverse complement strand
TAGTAACACATCTATAAAGGAACGTTGACCTGTTACATTGCGAACAGCTTGTTGAATTTGCTCCGCTGTAGGCATTAGCTTATCTCCATCCAGGCAAGAAGTATCGGTTTTGCTCCGATGGGCGCCTGGACTTTTTTCAGATAAGTGTTTTTTATATGTTTTTCAATCTTCTTGCGTATATCGGAAAGTGTTTCCTTTTCAATCTTACACTTTCTTGGGGTTTGTGGCTCGCAGCGGACAATCTCAATAATTTCGCTTGGTTCTATTATGATATTCTCTGTGGCTAAGTCGTAAAGATACCAGGCTGTGTAACCAGCTTCTTCTGTCCACAGTTCGATTCCAGCGTCTGCCTCTTCTTCCTGAGAAGTAGTACCCTTTGGAGCAGGTAAGGCATAGCAGAAGAAAACAGCTTTGGTCCCAGGTGATGGATGTTTTTTGCCGCTGAAGACTTTTCCTGGTAACGCATTGATTTTTTCCTGAAGGTCAGGGTTGTCCTTCAGGAGCTTTTGATATTCTAAGTGCATTTTTTCTGTAGCAGTAGTTGTGCCTTCATATTCATGGATGAAATCTTTGAGGGCATCAAAGTCATCTTCCGGTCGAAGTAGCTTTTTGCCCTGGACACCAAATGTCTTTGAAATACGCAGGGTTTTATGAGATACTTTCTGATAGAGCTTCAAAAGGTCGTCTAATTCCTCTGGCGGAAGGAAGTTCCAATAAGCACAAGTGCCTCGTATCTTTTCACATTCCGGGTGATCAGCTATTATTCGTTTTTCAATCTCTGGATTCATCCTACGGTCGACACGGCCTATTCTTTGCATTAACCGTACAGGATTCCAGTGAATATCATAGTTAATAAGTAAAGTGGCATCCTGAAGGTTAAGACCCTCAGAGAGCACATCTGTTGAGATAAGAACCCTGGTTTCTGTTAATTTCTGTTCAGCCAGCTCTGCACTGGACATTTCATTGTAGTATGGAGCAAACTGAGCAATAATATCGCCAC
>CAZZHL010000037.1:4775-11888 GCA_964653945.1 uncultured Pirellulales bacterium | reverse complement strand
GTGAAAGAAAAGATTTTACCTGCAATTATCAGTGTCTAAGGACCTGTGACCCTGCCAAGGTCCCCTATTGTATTGCCAAAGCTCTGATTAATGCCGCAGATGGCGACATCGATAATGCAGTCGTACTTGCAGGAACTAACGTTTCGAGAGTGACAAAAATTGTGTCTGTAAAAGAATTGATAGACGAAATAGTTGCTCAGACTATAGAAGAGCTTAATAGAGTTTGAGCTTATGCGTTGATGAGTAGATGAGGCGGGGGAAATCCAAAAATATTTAGCCCTGCTGCTTGCGGCAGGGGTCATTCTGAACGAACCTGTCCTGAGCGAAATCGAAGGAGTGAAGAATCTCAATTTAACCACGGATTCCTTCGACAGGCTCAGGACAGGTTGCGCGGATTTACACTGATTATCGAAAAACACGTAGGGTGGGGTCTTTTTTACCCCACCAATTTTTCTGCTTGCCGCGGCGAAGCCTTCAGGCGAAGTCGGGTCATTGCGAGCGATTCGAAGAATCACGCGGCATTATCAAGCTCAATTCAACGACTCATCTTCCAGCGTATCAAGGCCCATAATGACATCATGCATAAATACCCGTCTTCCGCTTGGTGTGTCGTGGGCTGCATACGTTTTTCCACGCTGCGAATCGTAGTAGGCGTACCAGTTGTAGCGGGACAGCCATTCGTAATCTTCGTCATCAACTTTTGCGAACTGGCCGTTGCTCCACAGGATCCCTTTAGGGACTAACGGTATCTCTTTCATTATTCTCTCCTATCTCTGCCTTTGTTGCCGACGTTCCTGCTTGCCCATTACAACTCAAAAAGGTGCAGGCGGACACCTGTAATTCGCCCCCATTCATTGCCCAGACTACTTAACCTCAATATTTACATGACAATTTTCATCCGGATATCCCCATTTGACATGCACAGTAGTTGTACTATTCTGGGATATCGTAAATGTCTCTTTCCCTTCATACCAGTGATGATGCCCTCCCCAATGTCGTCCAACTTCAACAGTTATGAGATACTGGCCTATTGGTATATTATCACATATATTCGGTCTGTCACGATACCAACTAGGATAAATCTCCTGACCAAGATCAATATTCTTTACAGTATGATCACCTAAGGTGTCGCTTTTCCCCGAAACTTGTTTAAGATCAGTGACTAAAAGTACCAATTTTCCAGTAGTCCCACTGTATTTAGGACTTTCCTTGCTTTGCTGTTTTTCTTCTGTTGTGTTATTGTTGGGCCTTGATCTGGTATTATAAGGCCTATTATAGTCTCTTTGACTACCACTAGATCCTCTATATGAATCTTCATAACACGAACTTGATGTTAGTGCAAAAAAAACTACTGTTACAGTCATAACCACTGCTGATTTCGTAAACTTCATTTTTTCTCCTTTCAAATTCTATTAATGTTTCTTGTCTAATTTCTATCCTAATTTAATAGGGACGTTTACGTATTTATGTTTCCTTATTCAGTTCTTCTACTTTTGTTTATTTGCAGCTTCGGCCTGCTTTTTTTCTTCTTCGCATGTCCTGCTGGTCATGAACAAAGGCTAAAATAGTAAACGTTTCTAATTATCAAATGAGTAGTTAGGTGAACTCTTTAGGTGCGTAAGGCTTCGCAAAAGCTTTATCGATATCTCCTCCAGTTTTCTGTTCCACAGTTTCATCTACTCGCATGGCTACTGCAATAACCGCGAAAAGCGCGAGTATAAATACAGGCCATTTAACCCATGGCGAACCAAAGAGGAGAAAGGCTATACTTGCAATTGGTATGCTGAAGTAAGGAATCACGTTAGAAAGGAATTTCAGCACCTTTGGGGGAGTGTATGTTCTCGGAGCCCCGAATCCTTTTAACATGCCCTCGACTCGGAGTTGATCATCAGGCCCCCCTGTGTGCAAAAGTGATATTAGGCATCCTTCTTTCGGAGCCAGATACTCGAAGCGAAGTATGCAAATGTTGGAGCCGTGTTGGGGTATTTCAATATTTGCTCGGTTTGTGGGTACTGAGGTTGAAACAACCCTTGCATAAAGAATCTCTCTCTCATCGGGTAACATAATCCTAATGGGATCAGATTGAGCGATATCTGACCGGGAGAGTATCTCGGAACCGGAATTCCATAAGAGAATCTTGGTTGCAGTGAGATTAGCCAGAGGAGTGTCTTTGTATATGGCCGAAAACTTTGGGAGCGTAGATAAGGAATTTGTGAGGAGGTTAAATGACCGGATTGAATACGAAGCCGCTTTGAATTTTCTTGATTTAAGGTAGAATAGGATTGCCAAAACAGTGCCAACGACACCGACGAACAAGCCTCCGATATCTAAGAGAGTAGCCAGCATCAAATTTCGTGACCTCCCTTTTCTATGACCTAACCATTACTCTACACATTCTATAGTTTTTAAGCGAGAATAAGCTGTGGCACGGAAAAAGTCAAAGTAAAACTACGGCCAGTCACCTATTAAATCTTCTCCACGCCGGATTATCAAAATAGTAACCTGCGAAAGCCCAACTGACACTATTATCTAATACGCATAAATCCAAGATGTCTCGCTTCGTTGCTCGCTGATTAGGAGTCTACACTATTGAGGCGGGATTGGCAAGGGGAGAGTTAGTTTTGAGTTCTAAGTGGTGAGTTTTGAGTTAGGCGGAAGGTTTAGTTTTTAGTTCTAAGTTCTTAGTTTTTAGTTAGCTAAATCTGTGTAATCCTTCGACTCGGCTTTGCCTCGCTCAGGACAGGTCTGCGAAATCTGTGGTTAAACAACACTCGTAAGTCCTGAATCTACAAGGGATTGTAAAAAAATCTGCCATAAGCATCGGTTATATATAAACTTACAGAAAAAAATCAATCAAATACGCAGGTAGTTGCGCGCAAAAATCGGAAAAAACAAAATTTTTTTTATTCGTTATTACACAGGCGCTTACGCAAATTCATTCCTTAAAAAATCAGCTAAATTTCAATCAAACACGCAGGTTCATCCAATTATAGAGGGGCAATGTTGCCCCAGTATTGCGTATTGCGTGAAGCGTATCGCGTAGAGTGGATGAGTAAATGTGTGAATGCGTAAAAGAGATTAGTTAATTAGTTCATTGTTTCCGCCTTCGCCGAAGTACCTGTGGCACAAGCTACGGCGGACAAGCATTGTTCGTTGTTTGTTCAATTCCCGCTGGAGGGGGCAAATCAAAATAAGCGTTCACATCTTCGATTGGCTTGAAAGCATAGCCGTCCGGCCGGTTCTTTTATATCGCCGGCTGCGCTACGGCTACGCATTTCGGCTGCTCCGTATGTCTCAGCCGAGATATGCAAAGGTGGACCCTGCTGATTACAAGCGGCTGAGAAAATACGAGTGGTCTTCAAAAAAATCACATAAAAGCTTCTACGCGCTAGGACGTATTGCAGACAGTAAAACAGAAAAAGCCAAGACAACATGCATGCACCATGAAGTTATCAAAGTGCCTGATGGGATGGTTATCGACCATATCAATCATGATAGTATGGACAACAGACGTGCAAACTTACGGCCAGCTACACGCTCGCAGAATATGCGCAACAGAAAAAAACGTTTGGATGCAAAAAGTTCGAAATATAAAGGAATTTGCAGGTTCAAGGGGCATCGAAAATGGACGGCCAGGATAACATTCGAGAAAAAGAGAATATATCTGGGCTGCTTCGAAAATGAAATCGATGCCGCAAAAGCTTACGATGAGGCAGCGAAGAAGTATCACGGCGAATTTGCCTGCCTGAACTTCGAGAACCACTGATTGACACGGACTTATTAGACACGGACGGCCACGGAATGAAATAGCCACAAAAAGGCTCAAAAAACATAAAAGAACTCATTCGTTTTTTATCCGCCGAAGGCGGATTAATCTTTTTACTTTTGTGCCTCTTCGCGGCAAAAATATAACGGTAGAATTGAGAATGTCGAACTGGGTTAATAGTCTTTGACTTAACCATCGGGTTCAGTTAAACTTAGAAAGAGTTTTGCCACAAAGTCACTAAGAAGTGTAAAGTGCCTAAAGTTTGAAGTGCCTAAAGTTGTGGTATACGCCATGGCGTATTATTTTTTCGCTTTAGCTCACTTTTAATTTTAGCTACCGCCACTTTGTGTCACGAGTTAACACAGAAAATAACAACAGATAAAAATCTGTGTAATCTGTGGCAAACAATAAAAAATATGATATGAAAAGGTTCCTTACATCTTGTTTTGGTCTTGGCAGATTGGGCCTTTGCCCGGGGACATGGGGCTCGCTTCCGCCGGCAATTATATTTGCCCTGATGTGTCACTTTAGAATATCAGCTTTGGCGATATCAATCGTAATGGCAGCTTTGGCTTTAGCTGGTTCTTTTGTTTGCGTAAGATTTTCACCTTTTGTAATCACCGCTACCGGAAAAAATGACCCGAGAGAGGTTGTTGTTGACGAAATTGCCGGCCAGTCACTTACATTTTTAGCCGCCCTGCCGTTAGCTGCGGACGCATCTTCAAACAGACAGATATGGATTATCACATTACTTGGTTTTCTGCTTTTCCGGCTATTCGACATCACCAAGCCCTGGCCAATCCGCAAACTTGAAAAACTACCAAGCGGCTGGGGTATTCTTGCCGATGATTTAATGGCAGGCGTCTATGCAGCTATTGTACTGCTGATTTGTACGCGATTGTGGATTAGTCCGCCTGCTTTTTAGCCACGAAGACACGAAGTCACAAAGAAATTATGAGTTTAAAAACTTCGTGTCTTAGTGCCTTGGTGGCAGAAATATGGAAGACAGAAATGGCGAAAGAATACTCTATTGAGGTTTGTAAGAAGCTCGGGGACAGGTTTCAGGCCGCTCAGCTACATCGGCCGATGCGGGTCCGCCGGTATGATGCGGGCACTGAGCTTGTTTATGATGTTACAGGGATTGCCAAAGCACATAAGGCGAGAATTAAGCTCGTTATCGAGAAATTTGTTGGCGGCGGGTTTGCAGGCCAGGTCTATCAGGTAAAAATCTCACGTGTTGAGGGTAGCCCGACTCGTCAGGGCGGAGCCAGCCGTAGCCCGATTGAAGGACTCGAAGCAGGCAAGGTCTATGCGATGAAGATTCTTATTCCGCCTTCGGGATTTGCGCGCCTGTTTCGCAACGCCCTTTATTGGATTGGCTTTCAGGGTGCATTTGCACTTCAGTCCAACCCAGCAGCGGGCAGAGCCGGGGCGCTCTGGCAGAAATTTATCCGGCGGGCAGCAAAGATTAAGTTTGGTGATGAGAATACAGTAGTAAATATTCATGGCACGTTTATAGATGAGCAGCTCGGCAGCTGTGGCGAATTGAGCGAGTGGGTTGATGGCCGAACGTGGCGGCTGGAAGTTGATGAGCGCCTGGATATACTAAAGCGATGGCTTCGCGGCAGACCAATCAGCCGGCAGCAACTTGGCTCGCAGGAATACCGGGCCAAGCGGCAGTTTATGGCTGATTTTGTTAAATTGCTGCACGATATTGGAGCGTATGAGTTCGCCAGACAATATGAATGGTCAACCTGCAAGAGTCAGCCGAATTGTCTGAAGCGACAAGGTACTGAGGAAGACCCTTCCGCAGGATTGGTAGCGGTCGATTTCAGAGCGGGTCTGGCACTACTGCCCTTCTTGCCGATGAGCCCAGGGGATTTTAAGCTGATAGCAAGTGGGATTATGCGCGGCTCACTGGTGCAGTTCGACCGCGGCGATATAAGCAAGCTGGAGGCCTTCATCGAGGCACACAGTGACCAGTTCACGGATATGCGTGAGATGCTGGATGAGTTGAAGGCAGATGAGCGGGTCTATCGCGACTCGTTGCCAGACATTGCGCACAACCATATCCGCCTGCTCTACAGCAAAAAATTATGGTCAACGATTTTTGATAGCGCGGTGACCGGCTGGAAGGTGCGGAACCTTGTTGACGATGAACACGAGCAGAAGCTCCGCAAGAGCAAGGCCTTGACGCTGCTGTTTCTTGTCATCGGAGTTGTACCGCTTCTTGGCTCGGTTATCAGACGAGTTTGGGGGCGGATAGACTGGCGAAAGCATTACAGGGAAATGCTGACAAACTGGGACTACTTTAAGCGGTCGATTACGGCAAGGATTGCTGAGAAAGTTATCGGCTGGCATAGAGCAGGCAGGATTAGTTCGGAACGAGCGCTGGAATTAGAGCAACACTTCGAAAAGTTTATCTGCCATTTGCCGCTATCAATTTTGCCTGCGGGTCTTCATAGATTTTTGACCGACTGGACGTTCTTCAGGGACAAGCTCCATTACATCTTTGTTCGGCCAATAAAACTTTATTTTAGCGCCAAACTCCGCGAACAGTGGCTGCGCGATATGGTCAGTGAAGGTAAGAACAAGCACATTCTGACCGACCAGGATGCAGATACGATACTGTCTCAACTGCACGAGCCATACATTCAGCGATACTTAGTTAGTCTGGTTGTTCACCTTTTCACATTACCACTTACTCAGATTGTATCAGTCATCGTGGCCTGGATATACTGGCGAAGGACCGGCGACGAACTTGGAGCCGGCGGGATACTTGTTCTGTTCCAGGTCACACCGATTTCACCTGGCTCGCTTGCCAGAGGCCTTTACGCCGTGGGAATCGCTGTTTACGACCGTAGCTTTAAGGATTACAACATCGCCGTATTTTTGAGCTTTTTCAAATACATTGGTTATTTAGCATTTCCTATACAAATGACATATCACTATCCGGCACTCGCAAGATTTATGGCAAGTCATTGGGCAACCGAAGCTACGCATACTATTCCGGTGTTCGGCGAAAGAGGAGCGCTATTGGAACATTGGGTGTTTCGTTTGTTCTATAACTGGCCTTTGACGATAAGACGCCGGATGCGCAGACGAGCACAAGTTCGAGAATCAATGAAGCCGAGATATTGGCACGTTGGTCTGTGCGGCCTAGTTGGTGCATTGATACTTTGGATTACCGATTTCGTTTTTCTCAGGAATATGGGCGAGCTACCAAAATTGATAGAGATTTGGTGGTTTGTCGTGTTAGTTCCGTTATTCTGCGGTGCCGGTGTAACTTTGGGCTGCGGCGGAGCAAAATTGTGGAAGAGAATCGTTTCCGCCGCTGTTTGTGGTGT